>CAZDSN010000273.1:0-5877 GCA_964507675.1 uncultured Ardenticatenaceae bacterium
ACTGGTCCCATGAGTATCCGCGGCGCGAACGGCGTAGCCATCAACGGTGGCGCGGGGAAAGGATGGCAGCGGGTGCGGCGCTGTCATATCGGCAAAGGTGACGCGCCCCAGGGCGTCAGCTACAGCCACGTTTTCAGGCTGGATGCGCGGGGGCACAGCCTCTAAAAGGCGAGCCAGGGCAGCAGGCGGGGGAATCAGATCCAGAAATTCAGACATAGGTGGGCACATTATCATGCAACCGGAGCGGCCTGTCCAGCAGAGACGGGAATTGGGGCGGCAAACCGCTTGCACACCACTGCCAGCCGCATACAATTGACCAACAGAACCGTTGAACTTTTCTCGTCCGTAGTCATAAATCTAAAACCTTTACCCTACAAGGATATGCCATGCCTTTCGTTAAACGCCTGACCCTGGTCTTGTTCTTATTGTTGTTGACGTTGGGGTTGGCTGTGCCGGCATTTTCCCAACCCCCTACCACTGCCGCCAGCCAACTCATCTCCGTGCTCCAGGCTGCCGGTTCCCCCCTGCCGCCGGGTACGCAGTTGGTCCAGGTAACCATCCAGGGGAGTGAGGCCACCGTTGATTTGCGCCTGCCCTCCGCCTTCCTGGCGTCCGCCTTCCTGGCGGACGCCTTCCTGGCGGACGCTTTCCTGACTGACAGCCTAAACGCCTACCGCAGCGACGCCATTGTCGCGGCCATCGTCCAGGCGCTGCACCCGCTGGGGCTGCGTGATATCCACGTCCGCGCCGCCGGCGGCCAGGGCATCTTTCGTCCCATCTCCGACTTCCTGCCGCCTGTGCCCCGACCTGTTCCCCCCACCCCCATTAACAGCGACCCCGCCCCCGACCGCCCTGGCCCGGCTCCCAACAGTTATCCCGCCCCTGGGCAAGGTCAGCCAGAAGGCGCGCTCTCCGGCAAAACCGTCTGGCTCAGTCCGGGGCATGGCTGGTTGTGGAGCGGCAGTAGTTGGCTAACCCAGCGCGGCAACACCTATGGCATCGTCGAAGATTTCTCCAACGCCGAAGCTGTCGTTTACTACCTGGCCCGCTACCTGTGGAATGCGGGCGCCAACGTCTGGTTGGTGCGCGAGCGGTCCGTCAACGCCCAGGAAATCATTGTGGACAATGACGCAGGCGCGCCAGACTACATGGAAACAGGCGCCTGGACCACCAGTCTCTCCCCAGGCTACGGCGGCCTGACTTACCGCTACGCCTACACTGCCAACACGGCTACAGCCACAGCCACCTGGACGCCCACACTCCCTGCCGCCGGCTGGTATCCCATATACGTCTGGTATCTACATAGCGGGAACCGCAGCGTGGATGCACGTTTTGTCGTCCACCATGCCGGCGGTGAAACGGTAGTCACCCTCTCGCAAGAAGTGCACGGTCAGACGTGGCGTTTTTTGGGCGAGTATTACTTTAATGCCGGCAGCGCCGGTTCCGTCACCTTGAGCAACCAATCCAGCGACCTGGACCAGGTGGTTATTGCCGACGCCGTTCGTTTTGGCGGCGGCGTGGGGGACAGCGGCGAACCCCGCTTCGAGGAAGCCGCCCTGCACTACGCCGCCTTCCAGGGATATGGCGACGCCCCCAATGACGTGGTCGCCCGTCCGCTTTATGCCGAGTGGGAATTAGCCAAAGGATACGCCAACGAGGACGCCGTTTTCCTCTCCTGGCACACCAACTGCTGCAACGCCAGCGGCACGGAAGCCTTTATCTATGATGGCGGGGCTACGCCGGGCAGCGCTGAACTACGGAACTTTGTCCAGGCAGAAATCGTCAGCGATCTGCGCGCTGATTGGAACCCCAACTGGATCGATCGCGGCCTGAAAACCGCCAACTTTGGCGAACTGCGCGAACTGTCCACCATGCCCGGCACGCTGGTGGAGATTGCCTTTCACGACACAGAAAATCCAGGGGATGCTGACGACTTGAAAGAGCCGCGCTTCCGCCAGATTGCCGCCCGCGCCGCTTTTCAAGGGATCGTCCGTTACTTTGCCAACCGCGACAGCCTGCCCGTCCATTTACTCCCAGAAACGCCTACGCATTTGCTGGCGCGCACGACGGCGCCTGGGCAGGTAACGATCAGTTGGGCCGCGCCGCCGACTGGTGGCGCGGGTGGCGACGCCGCCATCAGCTATAAAGTGTATCAAAGCGAAAATGGACGCGGTTTCGATAATGGAACGGTCACTAACAATACCAGCCTGACACTCTCTGGGGTGCAGCCTGGCGAACTACGCTTCTTCCGCGTCACGGCCCTGAACGCTGGCGGCGAATCGTTCCCGACGCCAGTGGCAGCTGTGCGCGCCCCAGGCAGCGGCAGCGCGGCGGCGCTGCTGCTGGTGGATGGCTTCGACCGTCTGGATAAGAGCAGTATGATCACCCAATATGACGGGCCCACGCTGGGCGACACGGAGCGCATGTTTTTGGAGCGGATGAACCGGTATGATTACGCGGTGGAGCACGCCCAGGCGCTGACGGGTTGCGGCGTTGCCTTTGACAGCGCCGTGAATGAGGTCGTGGCCGGGCAATATGTCACGCTGGCAAATTATCAGGCAGTGGATTGGTTTGTGGGAGAAGATTCGACGGCAAACGCCTCGCTGAACAGCGCCGAACGGGCGCTGTTGGCAGGTTACCTGGACAATGAGGGGCGCCTGTTAATTTCTGGGGCGGAGATCGCGTATGACCTGGCGCGGCCTACCTATGGCGTAGACCCAACCTTTTATCAGAACTATTTGAAGGCGACCTACGTGGGGGATGATGCCAATACGTATGGGTTTGCCGGCATTCCTGGCGGCATTTTTCAGGGCATCACGGGCAGTTTCGATGACAGCAGCCAGGGCTACTATGATGTGCGTTACCCCGACCGCCTGGGGGCCAACGGCGGTTCTGCCGTCGCCCTGAACTACAGCGGCGGCACAGGGGACGGCGCGGTTGTCGTCTACGATGGCGCAGACTTCAAAGTCGTTAACTTCGGCTTCCCTCTGGAAACGGTCACTGATGAGGCTGTGCGCCAGGCGTTGGTGTGCGCGGCTGCCGGCATCTTGCTGGATGCCCCCACTCCACCGCAAACCATTGACGACACAGACTACAGCGTCCAATATGCCGGCTGGGCGGGCGTGATAGACGCGGCCGCCTATGGCGGTGGTTACCACAGCGCCAGCGCGGCCAACGAGTGGCTGGCTTATACCACACCAGCCACGACAGCCATTGACCTGATCACCTATCGCGGCCCCGATCAGGGACGGGCCTGGATATTAGTGGACGGCAGTTACCAGGGCACGCTTGACCTGTACGCCCCCAGCCCCACCTACCAGGTGGTAGAAACATTTGCTGGCCTCGGCAACACCCCCCATAGCATTGTCATTATCCCCAACGGCCAGCACAACCCCGCTTCCAGCGGCACCGCCGTGCGCGTAGATGGCTTCGTCGTCAACAGCGCGCCCATTGACGACAACGCGCCTGATCTCATTTATAAAGGATGGGTGGGCGTCAGCGCCCAGCCTTTCTTCGGCGGCAGCGCCCGCGTCGCTACTGCCGCCAACAATACCCTCACCTTTACGTTTAGCGGCTCACAGTTTACCTGGCTTACTGCTCGCTGCCCCACCTGCGGCACGGCCCAGGTGATCGTAGACGGCGTCCTGGTCGCTACCGTGGTTCTGTACAACGCTGCCTGGCAGTTCCAGGTGGAAGAAGTGGTGGATGGTTTTAGCCCTGGCGGGCATATGGCACAAATCAAGGTCAATGGGGGAGGATTGGTAGCGTTTGATGGTTATACGCTGCCTTAATGTCCATGCCGGCAGAGACGTTGCAATGCAACGTCTCTACGTCTGGATGATGATCAACGATCCCGATCCATTACCAATGTGACCAAACATTCCAGTTCATCGCGGGCTGGCGACGGGGGTATGTCAGCCAGGGCCGCCCGCGCCCGCTGCGCCATTTCTCGCGCCTGTATCCAGGCCACTTCTACTGCGCCGGAACTACGCAGGCGAGCCATCAGCGCATCCACCGGGTTATCCACTGCTGGCGCAGCCACCGCCGCAGGCGCTGCTGCCTGATTTTGCCCATTCTGTGCCACCAACACCCCCATGCCATGCGCCACATCAATGCCCGTTGGCTTGCCCATGGCTGCGGCATCTCCCACAATATCCAGCACGTCATCCACAATCTGGAAGGCCAGCCCCAGGTTATAACCATAGCAGCGCAAAGCATCTACCACATCCGGAGCCGCGCCGCCCAACATGCTCCCCATCTGCGCCGCGGCTTCAAACAGGCTGGCTGTTTTCAGGGCAATGATTTGCTTATAGGTTTCGCGATCCATCCGGCCCGCTTTGGCCGCCGCCGCTTGCAGCGTCTCCCCCTCCACCAGCTTGACGCAAGCGGTGGACATAATGACGTTAAAGTCCGCCCCATAGGGGGCCATCATCTCATAGACGCGAGCAAACAGGAAGTCGCCTGTCAGTAGGGCAAAGGTGCGACCCCAACGGGCATGAATGGTCACTTTACCCCGCCGTGTCAGACTGTGGTCGTTAATGTCATCGTGTACAAGCGTGGCCGTATGTACCAGTTCTATCGCCGCCGCAATGGGCACGACCTGCGCCAGATCATGACCACCAGCAGCCAGGTAGGCCAGCAAGGCAATCTGCGGGCGCAGCCGCTTGCCGCCGGCGGAGATGGTGTGGGTAGTGGTATCTTGCAGCAGGGGCACATGGGAATCCGTCGCCGCTTGCAGCTTTTCTTCAACTGCCAGTAAACCATTTTGAATCAAAGTGTTCATAGGATTAACCTTAAGGGTTGTTCGGAACTTTCAAAATATTTTGAACGAATTATAGTTTACAAATACACGGGTGTCAAGCACCCCCCTTACCTTTCGCAGTCACAACCTGTATAATGACGCCAGGACTAAATTGACAAAGGGAGAGAGGCATGGAGGTATTACGCCAGCGCATTTTGCAGGAAGGACAAAACCTGGGGCACGGGATTCTGAAAATAGATAGTTTCCTGAATCATCAAGTGGATGTAGCCCTGATGATGGCTGTCGGGGTAGAGATTGCGCGGCAGTTTGCCCACTCGAACCCAACTCGTATCCTCACGGCAGAGGTCAGCGGGATCATGCCTTCAATCATGGCTGCCGCAGCCCTACAAAATATTCCCGTTGTTTACGCCCGCAAACACAAACCCATTACCATGCAGGAACCGGTCTTCCTGGCCACCGCACCCAGCCACACCAAAGGCGGCCAAGTCAGGCTGATGGTTTCACCTGAATTTTTGGCGACCAGCGATCGGATCCTGATTGTGGATGACTTCCTGGCCACCGGCCAGACTATTGATGCCCTGGCACGCATTGTGCAAGCCGGCGGCGCGACGCTGGTGGGCATTGCCGCTGTCGTCGAAAAGACCTTTGAAGGCGGGCGGGCAGCCCTGGCGCATTGGGGCGTCCCCATCTTTGCCGCCGCCATCATCACCGACATGAGCGACGGCAAGATAGTGCTGGAATAAGTGTAACAGCTCAACGGTCAGTCCTTCTAATTTCTACCTTCGTATGCCCATGCAGCACGACACGATTATTATTCTCGATTACGGTTCCCAATACGCCCAACTTATTGCGCGGCGAGTGCGGGAAGCCAATGTGTTCTGCCGCCTGGTTTCCTGGCGCGCCGCAGCTGCCGAGGTCATGAACTGGCAGCCGAAAGGGTTCATTCTCAGCGGCGGGCCAAACAGCGTCTATGATCAGGGCGCGCCCACGCTGCCGGCATATGTGCTGGAAAGCGGGCTGCCCGTACTGGGTATCTGCTACGGGATGCAACTGCTGGCGCATCGTCTGGGCGGCGTCGTTGCCGGCAGCCCACAGCGGGAGTACGGTCCGGCGCA
>CAZDSN010000274.1:0-5852 GCA_964507675.1 uncultured Ardenticatenaceae bacterium
TACATTACCCCTTCCCTTGGTTGGTGGTGGAAACCGATGTCGGGGAAGCCCCCATCCCCCATCCCTCCAGGGGGAAGTGGGCTTTCGCAGAGGGCGAGGGGATTAATAACCAGAGCGGGCAAGCAAAATGAGAATTGCTGTCTTGTGACGCAGCTTATTCTCGCAGGCGAAAATGGTGGTACAATGGGGAGCGGTATCCTCGTATAGGTTTGCACAGGCGCATTGGCCGGGTTGGAGCCAGTGTGGCGCCGTCTTGCTGGACGGCAGAACGCTTGCAAAAAGGCAAGAGAGTCCCGCCAGACGATAAGAGCGACTGCCTGACGCTCATGGCTATGGAGTTAAGAAGTGACCAATGATCGGGCCCGTTATCAAAAGGCATTAACCGCCGGGCTGACCTACAACAGACGGCAGCAGTGGAAAGAAGCGATTGCTGCCTTTCGCATAGCTCTAAGCGAATTTCCTCATGAAGCGGAGGTGTATGCCGGCCTGGGCGACGCCTGTTTCGGCCTGAAAATGTACGACCGGGCATTAGAATGTTACAAACTGGCGGCGCGCTATTCGCAGGGGGACATTGTGCACCTGAATCAGGTGGCCGATGTGCAAGAGCGGATGGGACAGTTACACGAAGCCAGCCGTACTTATATGGCCGCTGGCGAGATTTTCTTGCGCTTTAACCGCCTGGAAGAGGCCACCGACAATTGGGAACGAGCGGTGCGCCTGGAACCCAACTTGCTGGGCGCGCACCAACGGCTGGCGATGACGTTCCAGCGACAAGAGGACGTGAAGCGAGCCGTGCGCGAATATCTGGCGATTGCCCGGATTCTGCAAGAACAGGGAGAGCAGCAGAAAGCGCTGCAAATGTGCCAGGCGGCGCTGCGGCTTGATCCAGACAATCGCGACGTCCTGACGGCTATAGACCTGGTGCGGTACGGAACACAGGCTTATCCAGACGAGGCGGCCACGGCTGCGGCGGCTGCCGAACCGGTGCCTGCCGCTGCCGAGGATACAGGCGCATCCCTGGCAGAGACCGTGCGGCACCTGGCAGCTATCTTTGAGGCAGAGCGACAAGGCCGGCCGGAAATGCCGGCAACCTCCCTCCCCAGCCATCCCTTAGAATCAGCCCGCAAACTGGCGCAAAACCAACTGGCGGAAGAAATCTTCCGCGAAGAAGATGCCGACGAAGCTGCGGCCCTGAGCAAACTGGAGCGGGACGCGCTGATTGGGCAGGGCATAGATTTTGAAATGCGCGGCTACCAGGAAGAAGCCATTCGTTGTTATGAAAAGGCCATCCAGGGGGGATTGAAACTGGCGGCTGTTTTCTTTACGTTGGGGGTGCTTTACATGGAACGAGGCCGGCATGAAGCCGCACGACGCGCTTTTTTGATTGCCGGCAAGAGCCAGACCTACCAGGCTGCCTGTCGTCTGGCCCTGCACAACCTGCCTGCCTGACAAAGCAGCGCTTCTGGCAGGCGGGCTGTGGCTAACGGGGGTGGATTTCCTTTTCCACAGTTTCCAGTTCGGCAATGAGGCAGCTAGAATTGATATTCTTCAGCAAATAACGGTGAGCGCCAGCCTGGAGCAAAATCTCCCGCTCCACCACATCCTCGTACGACGTCAACACAATAACGCCCACGTTGGCAGCGACTAACTGCTTTACCATTTCCGCCAGCAAATAGGGGGACGGCTTGCGCGTGCTTTTCAGGCCCAGCAAGATAATGTCTGGCATCAATTCGCGGGTGTGTTGCAGCGCTTCGGTCAGGTTATCGTCCACAGCCACAATGTGCAAATGGTCCGAAGAGCGCAAGCGCACCTCCAACGCCTGTCGCACGGCAGGGTGCTCATCCATGATTTGCAGCTTGATGGGATTCATGTTGGATTTTCGGGTTCTATGTGGCAGCGGCTCAACGCCTGGCGACAGCGCGCCGGGCAGTTGCTGAAATTTTTGGGCGGACAGGATGCCTGAGTATTCCATAACAGTCCTACCAGATTCGCCCACAGCGCATCTGCCGTCAAACAGCTACGTGGGCGTATGAAAAATAACCTGGGGCATCTGGCCAGTATCCAGGCTGTCAGACCCGTAGAAACAAACTATTTAGCGCCAGATGCGCCCCAATTGGATCCTCTGCCACGCAGATTGACGTTTGAACCGCGGACCAGTGTTGCAGGGGAATGCCCGCATTGTAAGCAACCTGCCTCATCCTCTCCAGTAATAAATGTCACCCAATGCCTATGACAAGCGTCATTTGGAACAAAACAGCTATTTTGAGGATAAAAGTCACCCGCAAACAGTGACATTTCCCACCGTCCCCCACAAGGGCAATCTCATACACTGGGGACAGGTTCGCTGGCCAGGAATGTCTGCCGGTGGTCGCCGTCAGTCTGGGCGGCTCGCAAAACGGCCAACAAGCAGGTATCATTGCCATAACCCGTTTTCCCTATTTTGATGAATGATGCAAGAAGGGTGTCAGCATGAGCAATATTGTGACAACTAAAGGCGAAATTTTGCAGGACCCACCTATCGTCCAGACGCTGCTTAACGATCCGCGGGCCGGATTAGTGTGGTTCTTCCTGCGCATCTGGTTAGGCTGGCAGTGGGTGCATACAGCCTGGCTCAAGCTGCAAGACCCGGCCTGGACCAGCACCGGCGAAGCTATGCGCTCCTTCTGGCAGCAAATGGTAGCCGCTCCCGACACGCCTGGCTGGTATCAGGCCATTATGCAAGCTCTGCTCAACGCCGAGGCCTGGACCTGGTTTGGCAAAGTTGTCCTCTATACGGAATTCATCGTGGGCATCGCCCTTATCCTGGGGCTTTTTACGGGCGTGGCCGCCTTCCTGGGCGCATTTATAAGCTGGAACTTTATCATGTCTGGCTCCATTAGCGCCAACCCGATCATGTTTGTCATTGCCCTCGGCCTGATCATGGCCTGGAAAGTAGCGGGGTATGTGGGCTTTGACTTTATCCTACTCCCCTGGCTGGGCACACCCTGGCACGGCAAACCGCTGCGGCTACTCAGCCGCGAATGGGCCATAACCAGCAAAAACGATCCCGCTGACCTGGAGGAGTCTTCCTGAGCGGCTGGCGTCGCCCGAATCTTTCTGGGGACAAATAACCTGGCAACCGTCTAAAAATTAGTTCCCGGCAGACGTTCAACTTCTCCAAAGAAGTTGAACGTCTAATTGGCGGTAAGTAAATTACGAGAGAGGAAGCTCCAGGCAAATCGTAGTTCCCTGGCCCGGAGTGGATTGAATGGTAAAGGAGCCGCCGCGCTCTTCCGCTCTGGCGCGCATGTTGGAAAGCCCGTGCCCGGTGGCGTGGACGCGGCTCTTGACGTTAAAACCGCGGCCATCATCAGTGATAGTCAGCGTCACCTTCTGGAGTTCCCAGGACACAACAATAGCCACGTGGTGGGCGCGAGCATGGCGGGCCACGTTGGCCAGGGCTTCCTGCGTGGTGAGGAACATAGACCGCGCCACGGCGGGGGGCAGGTTGGCGACGGCTTTTGCCGGCACTTCCAACGTCACCGGCACCATCGTGTTCGCCTGAAATTCCCGCGCCAGCCGCCCCAATCCCTGTGCCAGGTCTCCTTCAAAACGACGCGGGCGCAAATCCAGAATGAAATTGCGAATGTCCCGAATGGCGTCGTTTAACCCCTCAATCGCCCCGTCAATCAAGACCATCGCGTCCTGCGGGTCATCCAGCAGCGACAGCCGCGCCGACTCCAGCGTCAGCCCCACTGCATAAATGGACTGGATCACGCCATCGTGCAAATCCATGCCAATGCGCGACCGCTCCTCCACGATGGCCAGCCGCCCCACCTGTTCATACAGGCGCGCGTTTTGAATGGCTACCGCCGCGTGCGCCGCCAGCATCATCACAATTTCCTGATCCATCGCTGAAAAAGCATCTGCCTCGTGCTTATTTGTCAGATACAGGTTCCCCAAAATCTTGTTGCCCGCCAGAATGGGCACGCCTAAGAAGCTGTGCATGGGCGGATGTCCGGGCGGGAAACCCACCGAACGGGGATCATCGGCTATACGGGGAATGCGAATGGGCCGCCGCTCTTTAATAATAGCCCCCAACAGCCCCAGCCCATGCGGCAAGTGGGGGATGAGGGCAGCTTCTTGTGCCGGCATTCCACTATACACAAACGCATCCAGGTTGCCATCGGCGTTGGGCACGCCTAAGGCGGCATATTCGGCGCCCACCAACTCCCGCATGGAATTAACGATACTTTGCAGCACCTTTTCCAACGACAGCTCGCTGGCAATAGCCAGCGTCGCCTCGCGCAAAGCGGCCATCTGCCGGTCGCGCATCTCTAATTGTTGGCTGCGCTCCTGATTCTTTTCCCACAGGTGCGCTTTTTGAATGGCAATGGCGGCATGAGCCGCCAGCAGCTCCATAATCGCCTCATCGGCGGCCGTAAAAGCGTCCGCGCCTTGTTTTTCCGTCAGATACAGGTTGCCCAATATCTGGTCGTTAGCCCCCACAGGCACGCCCAAAAAACTATGCATAGGGGGATGGCCCGCGGGGAATCCCACGGAGCGGGGGTCGTCACTGATGCGCGGGATGCGGATGGGGCGATGCTCCTGCAACAAAGCGCCCAACAGCCCTTTGCCCTGCGGCTGGTGAGGAATACGGGCCACTTCGGCGGCAGACATGCCACTGTGCACAAACGCCGCCAGTTCATTGTTCTCGCCGGGCACACCCAAAGCCGCATACCGCGCGCCGCTGAGATCGCGCGCCGAAACGACGATCTGGGTCAGCACGTCCGGCAGGGAAAGGGAATTGCCGGCAATCGCCAATGCCGCTTCATGCAGCGCCGTCAGGGCTGATTCAGAAATTAGAACTGTTTCAGGCATGTTACCAGACCAGGTCAATGCAAACGCGCTCGTCTCATAAATAATCGTTCAGATGATGCTGCACGGCATAGGCCGCCGCTTCCGCCCGGTTCGATACGCCCAGTTTGGAGAAAATGCTGCTGACGTAGTTGCGCACTGTGCCTTCGCTCAGGAACAACGCCTCGGCAATGCCTCGATTGGTGTGCCCTTCGGCGATCAGAGCCAACATGCGCATCTCCTGCGGCGTCAGGTCGGCGAAAGCCGCCTTTTCTTCATTCTGGATGGCCTGGCGAATTTCCGTGAAAACGCGCTGGGTGAGGGAAGGGTCTAACGCCGCTTCGCCGCGCGCCACCGATTCAATGGCGTGGATCAGGGCATTGCTGCCTACCTGCTTCAGCACGTAACCGCTGGCCCCCGCGCGTATCGCCGCAAACAGCATTTCATCCTCCGCGTAGGAGGTTAACATAATCACTTTTGTATCCGGCAAGTTGGTGGTGATCGCCTGGCACGCTTCGATACCGTTGCCCCCCAGAATGCGAATATCCATCAGCACCAGGTCGGGCTTGTGCTGCAAGGCCTTTTCCACCGCTTCATCGGCGGCGGCAGCCTCCGCCACCACCGTGAAACCAGGGTGGCGCTCTATCAAACTTTTCAGTCCCAGGCGATGATCATCGACTCGATGCCCTCGACCACGCCGATGCCTACCACCACGCTACCGCCGACGGGGAACTTACTGCCCCAGGCGGCGAAGGGGCATAGTTCGAGGAACGCCGTGTCGGGGTCGAGCATCAGCTCGATGCGCTCGCGGACAAGCAGCTTGCCCCGCTTACGGTGGCGCGCAACGTATTTCGCGCCGCCGCCGCCGTTGACCAGCGCCAGTTGCTCCGCGATGGTGTCGAGTTGCGCGCTCAGTCCTTCGCGGTTCTTGAGATAGCCGGGCGCGGTGTCGTCGACCCGATCGGGCAGGACCTGTACCAAAGTTTTCCTTCCGGGCGAGCATCGACGTCGATCTA
>CAZDSN010000275.1:0-1580 GCA_964507675.1 uncultured Ardenticatenaceae bacterium
TGAGCCAATTTGTTAGCGCGTTCGTTCAACTCAGCATACGTCCAGCGCTCGCTGCCAACAGCGACGTTCGCCCCCCAAACGACGGCGGCGCGGTGCGGCGCGCGGGCGGCAGCCTGCTCAAACAACTGGTGCACGCACACGTCGCGGTCATAGTCAGCGTCTGTATCATTCCACTCCCACAACAGTTGCTGTTGTTCGGCGGATGTGAGCATGGGCAGACGCAGCAGCGGGTGCTGCGGATCGTCCACCGCGCCTTGCAGCAAGTTTTGATAGTGGATGAAAAGACGGTCAATCGTGCTTTCGTCGAAGAGATCGGTGTTGTATTCAAAAGCCACCAACTGCCCTGCTTCCGTCTCCCAGGTGACCAGACTGAGATCCACCAGCGCCGCCCCGGTGTCTGTCTCCAGGGCGTTTAGGGTGAGGCCGGCAATCTTTTGCGCCTTGGGGCGGGCGGTGCGGGAGATGAACATCACCTGAAACACAGGCGGGCGGCTGGGGTCGCGGTTGACCTGCAGTTCATCCACTAGCTGCTCAAAGGGGAATTCCTGGTTAGCCAGGGCGGACAGGGTCGTTTCGCGGACGCGCTGCAGCAGTTGGCGGAAGGTGAGCGTTTTGTCAATCTGCGTGCGCAGGGCCAGCGTGTTTGTGAACAGGCCGATCAGGTTTTGATCGGTGGGCAGGGTGCGACCCGCCACAGGCGTGCCGACGAGGATGTCGGGTTGTCCTGTGTAGCGGTGCAGCAGCGTTTTGAAAGCAGCCAGCAGCATCACAAATGGCGTACAGCCTTCCTGGCGGCTGAGGCGTTTAATGGCTTCGGTCAACTGCGGCGACAGATAAAAGTATTTGGTGGCCCCGTTGGAGGAGCGGAAAGGGGGACGCGGCCGGTCGGTAGGCAGATCCAGAATGGGCAGATCCCCCTCTAGCTGTTTTTTCCAATAGGCGAGTTGGCCCGCCATCTGGCCGTTTTGCCACTGCTGCCGCTGGCGATGGGCAAAATCCACGTATTGCAAGGGCAAATCGGGCAGCGGCGACGCCTGGTTGGCGGTGAAGGCAGCGTAGAGGATGCCCAGTTCGCGGGTGAACAACTCCATGGAGACGCCGTCGGTAATGGTATGGTGCATGTTGATGAAGCCGACATGCTCGGTTGGGCTGAAGCGGATCAGGCGTATACGCAGCAATGGCCCGGCAGCCAGATCAAAGCGGGTGCGGGCTTCAGCCAGGGTGAGCTGGCGCACTTCGGCGTCCCACTCCATAGCCGGCACGCTTTGCCTGTCTACGACTTCGATAGCCAGCGGCTGGAACGGGGCAATGATTTGCACCGGCTGGTCGTCGCGCACAACAATGCGCGCGCGTAAGATGGTGTGGCGGCGCAAAATCTCGTTGGCGCTTTTCTCCAGGGCAGCCAGATTAATGGGGCCGGAGAAGCGAATGGCGTAGAGAATGTTTAGCGATGGATCGCCAGGATCGAACTGGTCAAAGAACCAGAAGCGGCGCTGAGCAAAGGAAAGGGGATAACTTTTTTTGCTGGCTTTCTCTTGCAACATTTGGGCCAGCAGGGCGCGCTTGTCAGCGGCGCTCAG
>CAZDSN010000275.1:1680-5831 GCA_964507675.1 uncultured Ardenticatenaceae bacterium
TGGCTTTCTCTTGCAACATTTGGGCCAGCAGGGCGCGCTTGTCAGCGGCGCTCAGGTTCTCGGCAGGTATCTGGGTCATGAAGTGATTCCTCCAACAGTCACTCGCTTGCCAGCATACCAGCCAGCAGGGCGTCCATTTCCGCTTCAGAGAGTTGGTCGAGATTAGCCAGAAGTTGTTCTTCGGCCATGATGCTGCGTGGCGAGGGCGCGGCCGAGGCCGTGGCGGCGCTCACCTGGTCTTGCAGCAGGGCGGCAATTTCGGCCACGGTTTGGTGTTGGAAAAACTGGTTGGGGGTCAGTTCGATGCCGGCATCTTTTGCTCGTGCCATGATTTGCGTCCCCAGCAGCGAATCGCCGCCCAACTCGAAGAAATTGTCGTGAACGCCAACCTGATCTAATGCCAGCACATCTTGCCACAGGGTGGCTATTTGCTCTTCCGCGGCGCTGCGCGGGGCCACGTAAGGTACGCTCAAGTCAGGGCGAGGGTATTTGTGCGCACGACCGGGACGCGGCGCGGCCTCCAGGCGGGCCATAAAACTCTGCGGGTCAAAGGCATTCACTTCGGCTATGGTCGTCGCCAGGTCGCGGGTGCTGACAATGACCTGGGGCAGCCAGGCAAAGGCTAACAACCGTTGGAAGGCTTCGACGCCTTCTGCCGGCAAAATCCCCTGACTCAAGTCACGCATGGCCGCTGGGGACGATGTTGGCGAGTCGCCAGCGGCAGTCGCTGCGGCGGCGGAACTCTCGACCAGGCGGTTGAGCGCCTCAGCCGCCACCCGCTTGACGGCGAAACCGTTAATTTCCACCAATGTCGCACCTTCGGCATTGGCAATTACGACGTCAATAGCCACTGTCTCTTTACTGCCGCCTACGTTTTGTGGCAGCCGCACAAAGCAGTATAAGTCGGGGGTAAACGGGGCGTAGACGCGCACGTTCTGATAAGAAAGCGGCAGGTAATTGCCCTCGCCTATGGACTGAATAGCAAAGCTGGTGGCCATGTCCATCAGAGCCGGATGCAGGGCGATCTGTTCCAGGTCGGTCAGGAAAGGTTCGGCCAGGCGGAGATGAGCCAGACCTTCTTGATTGCCGGCATAAACGGCTTGAATACAGTCCCAACGCGGCCCTATGTCCACAAAATCAGCCATAGCCGCGGCGCGGTCGGAGATGGCTGCCAGATCAACGGGCTGGCAGCGGGCGATGATGGCGGGCACGTCCAGGCGCGGCGCGACGGCGGCGGTCAACGGGCGTATGCGCCCGGTGACGTGATCTTGCCAGCGGGGCCCCTCGCTCCAGCGAGGACCGTCGCTGCCGTTGACCTGGCTGGCTGCCCGCAGTGTATACGTCTGCCCATCTCCCGGTACGGGTTCCAGGGTAACGACTAATTCTTTGCCGGCGCCTGTGCCGCCGGCATCTGTGTCGCCATTCGCGCTCATCATGAACGGCATGAGGAAGGTCAGGTCGTCAATTTCGGCGGCAGCGTGACCGGTGTGGTGACGGAAGGCCGCATAGGCTACTTCAGGATAGGTGGCGCCGGGGATGGTGGGAATGCCGGCGACACGGTGTTCACCCAATACCCAATGCTGCGCCGGCGTGAAGCGGGTGGTAAAGGTCGCCCCATCTTCGCCCGTAGGCTGGTAGCGAGCCAGCAGCGGGTGATTGGTCGGCAGTTCATCCGGCCCGCCGCCTAACAACTGCTGTAGTTCCGGGCTGGCAGCCATGCCCACCTGCTGCCAGGCGTCCCAATTGATAGATAGGGTGCGCTGTCCGCGCAGGGCGCTATTCGCCTGGGCGAAAGCATCCAGGAAGGCATTGGCTGCGCAGTAGTCTACCTGCCCAAAGCCGCCCGTAATAGCCGTAATGGAAGAAAAGAGCAGGAAGAAGTCGAGCGATTGATCTGCCAGCAGCTCCTGCAAGATCAACGTTCCGTACAGTTTAGGCGCAAGTACGGCGGCAGCGGCGGCAGCGGTCTTTAACTGCACAATCCCTGCCCCCGGCACGCCGGCGGCGTGTAAAACGCCATCCAACCGGCCAAAGCGGGCGTGAATGGCGCGCATTGCCTCCTGCATTTGCGCCCGGTCGCTGACGTCGGCAGCCAGCACCAAAACATTTGCGCCTTGCGCCTCCAGGGCTTGAATCTGGCTGATTTTGCGCCGCATCCCGGCCAGGGCCGGGTCGCTGCTGGCTAACCAGCCGGGCCACGTTTCGCGCTCCGGCAGGGGCGTGCGGCTGAGCAGCACCAGGTTGGCGGCTACGGTGCGGGCGATGAAGTGCGTCAGTTCCAATCCCAGGCCACCCAAACCGCCCGTAATCAGATAAACGCCCCCATCGCGCAGGGGAAGCTGATCTGGCGTAGGGGAGTTGGGCAGTGGGGAGGGTTCGTACACGCGCACCCACCGGTCCGCGCCGCGCAAGGCGATCATGTTGGGTTGGCCATGGTCTGTTTGAGCCGGGGGAGCATGGAATTCCGCCAGTAGTTGGTCTAGCAGGCGGGATTCTTGCCAGCTTCCGGCGGCAGGCAGCGTTACATCAATGCTCTGGCAGGTGAGGGGAGCATATTCCTGGGTGATGACCTGGCAGGGACCCAGCAGAGTGGCTTTGGCAGGTTCCAGGATCGTTTCGTTGGCCACAGCTTGCATGTTGTTGGACAGGACGTGGATGGTCAGCGGGGTCTCGTTTTCTAACCGCCCCAGCGCCTGCGCCAGATAAATCAGGCTGTAAAAACCGCGCTGCTGTAGCGTTGTGGCCTGGCTGATTTCATCGCCGCCCGTGGCGGGCGCGGTGACGCTCCACAGGTGCAGAATGCCGCCGTATGTGGAGGATTGTCCCATAACGGCTTGCAGCAGTTGGTCATAGCCAGCAGGCTCTTCCGGGTTGATGGTATAGGTGTGGGCGTCGTGGATAGCGAAGCTGTTGCCGGCAGCAACAGTGATAACCGTGTGCCCATGTTGGCACAGGCGCTGCGCCAGGCGGTCGCCCAGGTTGCCGTCATCCTTGAAAAGGAGCCAGGTAGTGGGCGTAACTGGCGTCTTTAACCCAGACGCGCCCCCGTGGACAGGCGGCATAGAGCGTTTCCAGGAAGGGATATAGAACCAGTCGCCGAGCGGCTGCTTCAGATTCCTGGCTGTCGCCTCCTCAACCGCCGCGTGTTTCCCCGGCTCAATCCAGTATCGCTGCCGTTCAAAAGGGTAAGTGGGCAGTGAAACCCGGTGGCGCGCTTCGTCGCTGTAGAAACCATCCCAGTCCACATTCACACCTGCCAGCCACAACTGCCCCAGGGTAAAGAGCAAGAAGGCCAGGTTGGAACCGCTGTCTTGCGGGTGACGCAGGGAGGACAGGACGACGTGGCTATCTCTTTTAGCCTCGTGCCGGTTCACCAGGGTGGCTAACGTCCGCCCTGGCCCTACTTCCAGGCAAATGCGGTGTGGGTCGCGCAGAAGTTCAGCCACGCCATCAGCAAAGCGCACAGCCTGGCGCAGATGGGTGACCCAGTAGTCAGGGCTGGTGGCTTGTTCCGCACTGATCCAACTGCCACTGACATTAGAAATGAACGGGATTTCCGGCGCGTGGCGGCTCGTCCGAGATACGGCGGTGCGGAACTCAGCCAAAATGGGATCCATCATAGCCGAGTGAAAAGCGTGCGAAGTGTGTAAGCGACGGCCTTCAATGCCCTGTACAGCCAGCCGCCGTTCCAGATCGCTAATGGCTTCTTCTGTCCCGGAGACGACGCAGCGGCTGCTCTCGTTAACGGCGGCTACGGAAAGCTGTCCGTTTAGCCATGGTTGGGCGGCTATTTCCGACAACGGCAGGGTGAGCATGGCTCCGGCAGGCAGCGATTGCATAAGCTGTCCGCGCTTTGCCACCAGCGCCAGCGCATCGGACAGGGAAAAGACGCCAGCCAGGCAGGCAGCTACGTATTCGCCAATGCTATGGCCGATCAGGGCGTCAGGCTCTATGCCCCAGTCCCGCCACAACTGCGCCAGGGCGTATTCGGTTACGAAAAGAGCGGGTTGGGTGAGCCAGGTTTGTTGGAGTTGGGCAGCGGCTGTCGTATCCGCAGGAGAGGAGAGCAGCACCGTACGCAAATCCAGCCCCCAATGCGGCTGTAGCAGGTCACAGCATTCGTCTACGACAGTGCGAAAGACGGGTTCCGT
>CAZDSN010000276.1:0-3132 GCA_964507675.1 uncultured Ardenticatenaceae bacterium
TCTGTCACCCACAGGTAAGTGATGCTGGTGTGGCTGCGCCCGCCGTCGTCGGTGACGGTCGCTTTGGCCACATACGTGCCGCCCAGGGTGGGCGTAAAGCTGGCGCTGGCTTCGCCATTGCTGTCGCTGGTGACGCTGTCGCGGCCCACTTCCGTATCCACCGGTTCCCAGGTGGTCATGTATTGCCCGTACTGCTCCACGCGCCGGCTCTCCCATTCGCGCTGGTAGAAGACGACTTCTACAGGCGCGC
The DNA here is from genome assembly GCA_964507675.1 of uncultured Ardenticatenaceae bacterium. Lineage (GTDB taxonomy): Bacteria > Chloroflexota > Anaerolineae > Promineifilales > Promineifilaceae > JAGVTM01. The sequence continues at coordinate 251 of CAZDSN010000276.1, forward strand.
CAGCTACGGGCTGGTTATCCCAATCTATCGTAACCAGGTCAACGCTGGCTTCCAGCCCGGCGCCAACCAGGTAATCAGACGGTCGGATGCCTACATACGTTTCGGCGGCGTGGAAGGTGATGCCCGCCCGCCCTGTCACTGGGAAGTTGCTTACGTCAGAGATGCTGGCTTCCACCGTGATCTGGCGGCTGCCGTTGGCTGTGTTTTCCAGCAAAGATGCCGGCACGCTCACCACCAACTCCCCGCGCTCATTCGTCCGTCCCTGGCCATTTAGAACGGGCGAACCGTAGAAATTGAAGCTCTCGCCCAAAACAAACCCTTCCGCGAAAAAGAACGGGTTGTCATCAGAGAAGCTGTAGTACGGGCCCTCCCATGGCGGCGTGTAGGCCCGGTCATAGATAATCCAGTTGACGTCCAGATCCGTGGCGGGCGCGCCAAAGAGATACTCGGCCTTGACCACCACATCCAGAGCTTCGCCGCGCAGCGCTTCCGTCTGGGGCGGCGTCACCGTCACCAGGAACTCGGGTTTGCGATACTCAGACACCGTGAAGTTCCGTTCTGCCGTCACGTTGGGCGTCTGGAAGAACATACGGTACACGCCCAGGTCTGCCGTTTCCGGAATAACGTATTCCCCTGCGAACGCGCCATTCGCATCCAATGTTACCGTTTGCGTAAAGTCCGATTCGCCATAGTTGTACAGGAACCCAATAGCCACCGTCAGATTCTCCACCTGTGGCAGCGCATAACGTCCATACTGCGGATCGCGCACGATGCCCCGAAAGTGAACGGTGTCGCCCGGACGGTAGATGGGGCGGTCGGTGTACAGATAGGCGAAAGGACGCTGTTCTGGGCCCCAATCTACGGGGATGCCAAAGCTCCACGGCGTCACGCCTTCATTCCAATTGCTGTTGGCTGCGCCAAACCCGGCCTGGCCCGGCGCGTTGCTGACCACCAACACCTGCTGCAAGTAAGGTTCGTCAGGCTTATACGCAAAGGAGGCCAGCCCATTTTCGTCCGTCACCGCTGTGCCGCGGGCCACGCCAATGAGATCGTACAGTGTCAGGTTCAGGCCGGCAGCCGGCTCCCCCGTAGCCAGGTCGGTGGCCCATACATACACCGCCTCAAACGTTTGCTTCACCACCAGGTTTGTGTCCGCCACAATGAGCAGCACGCGCTGGTTTTGCCAGTAACGTTGATCGGTGTTGGCTTCGGGCGCGTTCACCGAGAGCAAATAAACGCCTGTGGGCAGCGCCTGCCCGCCTGCCAGAGACAGGTTATAGACGTCCGCCTGGTCTTGTGGGGCAGAAACAGGCTCTGACCAGGAAGCCACCGGCTGGGCGCTGGTGCTGTAATCGTTGACGGTGTACGGTTCAGCCAGCATATTAGCCGGCAAGCCCAGATTGGTCAGGGTGGCGTCAATACGGCTGATGTTGCGATAAACTACCTGTACGTCGCTGGGATAGCTGGTGCTGATCTGGCTCACCCACTGCGTCAGATTGAGCGACACCAGCGGATCAAAAGGCGGCGTGTTGAAACGCCAGACGTAATCCTGCCCCAGCGTGTTGCCATACGGGTCGGCGGCTGTGTCTGGAACCGTCACTTGATACTCTGTGTTGCGCTGCAAGGGGAAATCTACGTACAGGTAATAGTCGTAAGGGTTGAAGTAGTAGGTGACATTGGCCGGCTGCGGCTGGATTTGCAGCCTGTCTTCCAGCGTACTCATATCCATCGGCGAGGCAAACTGAATTTGTACCCCGCGCTGGTAACGATCCGCCGTGACGTCATTGCGCGGCGTGACATTGGTCACTCGCGGCAGCGGCACAGTGGTCACGCTGCTGCTAAAGGTAGCCCCAATCGTCGCCTGCCCGCTGGCGGAACGCGCCGACGGCTCAATGGCAAGCCGGTAATTCACGCCCAGGTTCAGCCGGTTTTGCGGTCGTACCAGCGCCATGCGGCTGTCATCCGACCAGTCAAAGGTAACGGCGGCGTTGGGGGTCAAGCTGGTAACAGCCTCTACGCTGGCGCGGTCCATGGGCATGTTAAAGGTCACCGTGAACGGGTCGGTGGGAATCATGTTTTGCGTCCCATCGAATGGCTCAATGCTCACAACCGTTGGCGAGAGGGTGGTGAACTGGGACGCCACGTTGTCTGCCAGCACGCCGCCGGTGATGTCCGTTAAGCCGGAGGGAATGCTGATCTGGTAGGTTGTGGCCCCCGCCAGCGGTTCATCAGGCGTAAAACGGTAGATGCTGGAGGAGACCCACGTGCCTGTGCCGGCAACCGCAGGCTGAATTTGCAGCGGTTGCGGCAGATCTGCTTGCTGGCTGGCAGCCACCACAGGCACAACGGGACGGTTGAAGATAATGGTAATGGCGGCGTCCGCGTCTACTTCCTGGGTTCCGTCTGCCGGCAATATCTGGCTCACCTCCAGAAAACCCACCGTTTCCAGCTTCAGATCAACTGACTGGCGCAGCGGTTGTCCGTTGACGCCGGTAGCCGCATCGCTGATGTTTACCTGGTATTTGCTCTGGCGCGCCAGTTTAGCCGCCGGCGTAAACACCACCGTGTCCGGTCGGGGCCAGGTGAAGCTGCCGCTGACTGCCTCGCCGTCTTCCCCTTGCACCAGAAAGGCGGACTCGACCGAATTCCGGTCCATAGGCTGGTCAAACCGCACTGTAATGGCCCCATCCAGCAGCGCTTCTTCGCCTGCTGTGGGGCTGCTGTAAATAACCTGGGGGGGCCAGTTGATGTCTGCGGCGGGAATGCCGGCAGTGGGCGTCGCCGTCGCCGCCGGCCTGGTTGGCTCGCTAGTAGCTGGCTGGCCAGCCGTTTCCGTAGGTACGACAGCCGTTGGTACAACTGTTGGCGGCTGTTCTTCTTGC
>CAZDSN010000276.1:3232-5808 GCA_964507675.1 uncultured Ardenticatenaceae bacterium
CCTGCACCTTAGCCGTCCTCTGTGGGACAGTTTACCAAACTGTCCTACGGGCGGGTTGGCCACCCGCCCTACGCAGCCGTGTCATCCGAAAGCGACAGCCTGAGGAATCCCTACCCCCATCGCCTGCCGGCGCCGTAGGGATTCCTCCGCTTCGGCAGGCTCAGGGTTTGGAATGACAGCTTTTGCTAGGGCACGCTGTATCCGTCAAAGAACACCAGGCTGCCGCTGGCGCTTGGGTTGTGTGTGCCCAACGCTATGATTTGTACGATATGCGGTCCATTGGAAAGTCCACTGATGGTTTCCTGCGCCTGGAACTGCCAGGTGGGGCTGTAATTGTCAATCACCGCCACAGGCGCGCCATCCACCAGCGCCGCCGCCTGTCCACACATGGCGCATTTAGTCGTGATCCAGGTGAATTGGGCCCCATCAATCGTGAAGCGGACTGCCGCGCCAGCCGTCGCCGACAGGCGGGCGCTGCCATTATATGCCGCCCCCACGACCAGACCGCTCCACCCTTTGTAGATGACGCCAGGATTCTTGTCGTCAACCGGGCTGCCGCCCACTTGCAACCCATCAAAGCGTACGCTCACGCCGCTGGAGGCGGGATTCTTTTGCCCTGACGCGGCAAACACAACTGTGTGCAGCGTATTGGGCAGCCCGCTGTAGGTTACGGGTATGTTGCATGCCGGCATTGGCGTGTACAGGTCTAAAATGCCCTGGAAAGCGCCATCAATCAAGGGCAAGGCGATGCCCAAATCAGGCCCCTGGCACACCAGCAGGGTCACGCTGGCGGATGCCTGGGTGGTGCGGTAAGCCAGCCATTGGTTTTGGGCGGCAGCGGCGCGATAACCGCCGCCCAAAGCGCCCGCCACCTGACCACCTGACCAGCCATCGTACTGCACGCTGTAGCTAGTGTCATCTACTACGGTGGGGGTAACGATGGGCGTCGGCGTGGGCGTGCAGGGCACGGGCGGGGTGGGCACAGGCAGCGCTTGAGACAGGGTGTTATTGCCTTCGTTGCTTTCAGAGACCAGGAAGGTGGCATCCACCACCGCCACGTTGGGGTCGGGGAAGGTGTTATAGCCGGGGAAGAAAAGGCTGGTAGACGCGCCTGCCGCCAGACCGCCCGCTACCGGTTGCTGCGCGCCGTTGACATCCACCACAAAGGCGGGGGCGTTGGCTGTGCCGGCATTTTGCACCCACACCCGCACCCCCAGATTATCCCCAGGAATCAGGCAGCCTGGGTTTTCCAGTTCAATCATCATAGACGTGGGGATAAGGTCAGGCAGGCTGCCCATCGTGGGCGTGGGTGTGGGCGTAATCGCCCTGATTTGGGCGCCGCCATGAATGGCAACCGCATCAATGCCTTCCACGCTCAAATTCACAATCTGCCCTGCCGCATTCACCGTCACAATCGGGCCCGTGCAGCCCGCGCCATCGGGCGTCAATTCACCGTGCACCACATCGCAGTATTGTCCGGCAGCCATGCTCGTCTGGAAGGTCTGGTTCAGGGCGTTGGCGCTGCGGTTAATAACCACAAAGCCGGCATCCCCGCGACCAAAGGCAATCTGGTCGTACCCATTGTCCCACCAGTCGGATACATAGAAGTCGCTGGCCGTGTAATTGCGGAAGCCCACCATATTGGCCGTACCCGTCCAGCGGTGCTCACATACCCAATCCACCTGATTGCAGCCCGTTGGATTGCCGCCGCCATCATAGACGGATTGGGTATCGCCGCCGCCGTTGCTGGGCGGCCCCGCATCGGGATTGGTGAAGTAGTAGCTGGACATCACTTTGGGGGTGCCATACGGGTACGCCAGAGCAAATACGTTGGCGATCTGGTACAGGTCGCCATCCTTATAGGTGATCGTGTTGCTGCCGTGCCGCTGGTTGTCGTGATTGTCCACAAACACCACCGCGCCGCTGCTGGGCAGCCACCAGTTTTCCAGCCCTTGCAGCGCTTCAATAGGGCCAAAGCGGAAGCGGTTGGCGATTTCCTGTGTGTAACGGAACTCCGTCACGTCTCCATTTTGTAGATAGTTGCTGCCGTCGGTCAGGCCGTCTTGAATCACTTCCTGGAAGATGTACGGGCTGCCGCCTACCAGGTTGAGAATGGCGTGCAGTTCATTGGTGTTCATGTGCTTGGCGGCGTCAATGCGGAAGCCGCCCACGCCCAGGTTGCCCACCAGGTCGTTCAGGTAGCCGGCAATCTCGTTTTGCACGTAGCTTTCGGCAGTGTCCAGGTCGTCCAGCCCCAACAGTTCGCAGCTTTCCACTTCGTAAGCGTCTCCCCAATTGCTGATATTGTGGTTGCAGTAATGGCTAGAGGTGGGATCCATATGGAAGTCCTGCAAACTGTATAAACCTGGATCGGTGGGATAGGTAGCCACGTTATCTGCTTCGCAAATGGGCGTGCCGGCAGAACCCGTATCGCACTCATCCGGGTTCAAGCCGCTCATATGGTTGATCACCGCATCCACGTAAATGTCTACGCCCACGGCGGCGCAGCGGGACACCATCTCTTCAAACTCCGCCCGCGTGCCGCTGCGACTCTCGATCAGATAGCTCACTGCCTG
>CAZDSN010000277.1:0-5808 GCA_964507675.1 uncultured Ardenticatenaceae bacterium
TCGGCTGTGCTCACCACAAGCCTGCGAAATCCTGTTTTCATTCCTCGTGGTGCGCCCCGTGCATGGGGAACTCCTTCGAAAGTAGGGGTCAGGGAACGGTGGTCAGTGGTCAGAAAATTCGTAGGCGCGCAATAAAGCGTAGTCGCCAACGACCTGCCCCACTTCATCACGAACGGGTAAGCGGCGATCTTCGGCAGCCAACCACAGACCGGCTGTCAGTTGGTAGATGCCTGCCGGCATATCCTCCGGCAAAACCAACAGGTGCTCATCCCGCACGTAGCGGTCGAGCGGCCAACGCCTGGTGGGAAAATCGCCAGGGTTGAGCTTATCTGACTGCGCCGCCACCCGGCCATCTGGCCCCAGCAGATGCACAAAAACCTGATAGTTGCGCGGAATCTCGACCAGCGCGTGCCAGTAAAGCGTGATGGACGCCGTTTGCCCAGGGCGCAAGGAGCGCGGCGCATCATAGCCAATCAAGGCCGCTTCTCCATTATACGCCAACTGCACATCCGTTTGCGCCGGGATAGCTTGCAGCCCGCTGGAGTTTAGTCGCAGCCAGCCGGCCGGCTGCAGCAGCGCCAGATGCAGCAGCGTGATCGCTGCGGCGGTGATGGTCAGCGCCAGCGTGGCTGCCCGCTCCGACGCCTGGCAGGCGTTTTCCACTACCATTTTTTTCTGGCTATACGAAATTCTCTTTGCCAGCAGAAATGCGCCGGCCAGAGACAAAACAGACAGAATAGTGGCGACGCGCTGCGCCGGCGTCAAGACCAGGCGCACGTCCACCTCTAGCTGGCCTGCCGGCACGGGAATCACCAGAAACCCTTCCGGCAAACCCACCTGGGTGGGTACAACCTGGCCATTGATGCGCGCCTGCCAGCCAGGAAAGGCAAATTGAAACAGGCGCAGGGTGAACGGTTCAGGTGTACTGACGCTGTAACGGGTGTGCAGCGGGGTAATCGCTTCGCCAGTCACCACGGCGCCAGCAGGCAGGACGGCCCGGTTAACGCGGTCTACCGGTTCATTACGCAGCAGGCCGCGCAGCACCTGATCCGTTGGGCCGGGGATGACGGCGACGGTTGCCGGCACAAAGTCCGCGGTGGAAGTCGTTCCCAGCCAGCGTCCCTCTAATTCAATTTCCGTTATCCGCCGTGTGTCTGTGGGGCCAAAGTCAGCCGACCAGGGGGGAATCTGGCTCAAAGGCAAAGCAGGCGCTAACACCAAAGCCAGCGCCAGCGCTATTCCCCAGGCCCGCCAGCCAGGATGTGAACTGAGCCAGGCAGCCGCGCCCGCGCCCGCCAGAACAGCCAGGGCAGCCGCCGCCGGCCCTAATAGCCGCCAGGGAAATTGCAAGAACGGCAGCAGCGGCGCGGATGCCCACATCCAGGTGGAAACGGGCAGCATAAAAAACAGCAGCCCCACTGCCGCCGCAGCGAAAAAAGCTGCCTGCCGCCGCTGCCAACCTCTCTGTCGCCGCAAAACGACCAGACCGGTGGCAGCCAACAGCCACGGCCCCAGGCCCAAATTAAACACGAAATCAGGCTCGGTCGCGCCCCAATCGAGGCGACGAGAAGGCGCTAACAGGGTGCGCCAGGAAAGGAAATGGTTACGGAAGTCAAAATGGCTACCCGGGCCGATCAAACTGCGTAAATTGACGGCGTCTTGCTCCAGGGCGACCGGCAGCCAGAAGAAAGCGGCCATGCCCACCCCCAACAGCAGCGCCGCCAGCAACCGCCACCGGGCCAGGCGGGGCAGCGCGCCTGACCACCACAGCCACCAGGCCAACAGCAGCCCAAATAAAACCATGGCCATGAGATTATGCGCCAGGATAATGGCCGCCGTCAGCAAAGCTGCGGCCAACCAGTTGGCAGCCGTGGGCTGCCGCCGCAGCCGATCCAGCGCCCACAGCGCCAGCGGGAACAAACCAAAACTGAACGACTCTGCCAGGTCGCCGCGGGCGTGCGGGTCTACGTACTGTAAGTAGGGAGCGTAGACGTAGACGGCAGCAGCCAGCAGGCCGGCATTGCGCCCCCAATTGTCGCGCACAAAGCCGTACATCCCCAGGCCAGCCAGCAGCAGACCCAGCACAAAGACAAACTTGACGCCCTGCACGGCGGTGGCCCCCAGCAGCATGGGCAGTAAGCCCACATAGTAGGTTAACGGAGCGTAGTAGTTGAAGATGGGGTAACCATAGCCGTAATAGAAATCGGGGGCCCAACGAGGATACCAGACACCGCCGCGCACCAGCCGGCTGAGTTCCGCCAGACGGAAGATGTGCAGTTCGGCATCGGTCTGCTGGGGGAGAGCGCCCCGGCTGATAAAAGGCCAGATGGCTACCAGGCAGATCAACAGCACGACCGCATAGCCTCTGTCAATCTGGCGCACAAAAGACGGCAGTTTATTCATGGGGTGAAACGGTAAAGCTTCTCCAGAATTTCACAGCGTCATGAAACGAAAACGTGAAACACAGCGGAGCCATGTTTCACGTTTGGGTGTAGGCGCTGCGGGGGGCGGTTTGCCGGCATGAACAGGCAAGAAACGACGCCACCCCAAACATTATCTGGCAATCATGTCCACAATTTCGTCAGGATTCGCCGCCACGCGCACGCCAGCAGCTTCCAGGGCGGCTATCTTGCCCTCAGCCGTGCCGCTTTTGCCTTCGACAATGGCCCCGGCGTGCCCCATGCGCCGGCCGGGTGGAGCGGCTCTGCCGGCAATAAAGGCTGTCACCCGTTTGGTCATGTGCTGGGCAATATAGGCGGCTGCTTTCTCTTCATCCGTGCCGCCAATCTCGCCAATCATGATCACCTGCTCCGTTTCCGGATCCGCTTCAAACATTTGCAGCACATCAATAAAGCTGGTTCCGTTCACCGGATCGCCGCCAATGCCCACGCAGGTCGTCTGACCAATACCGCGACTGGTCAGCGCATAGACCACTTCATAGGTAAGCGTACCGCTGCGGGAAACCACACCAATGGGGCCAGGCATCACAATGGAGCCAGGGATAATGCCTACTTTGGCCTCGTTGGGCGTGATCAGACCAGGACAGTTGGGACCGACCAGACGCACGTTTTTGGCGTCCAGATACGCGCAAATCTGTACCATGTCCAACACGGGAATGCGCTCCGTGATGCACACAATCAGCTCAATGCCGCCGTCAGCCGCTTCGTAAATAGCATCCGCCGCAAAACGGGCCGGCACATAGATGACGGAAGTATTGGCGCCGGTGGCTTCCACGGCTTCTTGCACTGTGTCAAAGACCGGCGCGCCATGTATCCACTCGCCGCCTTTGCCGGCGCGCACGCCAGCCACCACATTCGTGCCATACGCCACCATCTGTTGGGTGTGAAAGCTGCCTTCCCGTCCGGTGATACCCTGCACCAGCAGGCGCGTGCCCTTATTGACTAAAATACTCATTGCTGCACTCCTTTCGCCAGTTGGACAGCTTTTTGCGCCGCTTCAGACAGGGTAGTGGCCGTGGCCATATTGGCCTCCTCCAAAATACGCAGACCTTCCTCCGCGTTTGTGCCTAACAGGCGCACCACCATGGGCACGTTTGTGTCAATCTGTCCCAGCGCTTCCACAATGCCGCGGGCCACTTCGTCGCCGCGCACAATCCCGCCAAAAACGTTAAATAAGACGGCCTTGACGCGGGGATCAGACAATATAATACGCAGAGCCGTGGCCACCTGTTCTGCCTTAGCGCCGCCGCCAATATCCAGGAAATTGGCCGGTTCGCCGCCAAACAGCTTGATGATGTCCATCGTGGCCATGGCCAGACCCGCGCCGTTAACCATGCAGCCAATCTCGCCGTCAAGCTGAATGTAGTTGACGCCGCTCAGGCGGGCTTCCCGCTCCGCCGGCGGTTCCTCATCCACGTCCCGCATTTCTTCCAGGTCGGGGTGACGGTACAGCGCGTTATCGTCAAGGGACACTTTGCCATCGAGAGCCATCAATTTGCCAGCGTCCGTAATGACCAATGGGTTGATTTCGGCCAGAGACGCATCGTTCTTGAGGAAGGCAGCATACAGGCCAGCGGCTATTTTGTGAAAATCGGACCACAGATTCTGTGGCAGGTTTATGCCAGAAGCCAGATAAGTGGTCTGGTATTGGCGCAGGCCAATGTGGGGATCAATGTGGACACGAAAAATCTTTTCAGGGGCCGTTTCGGCCACTTCTTCAATGTCCATGCCGCCGGCGGCAGAGGCCATGATCATGGGCAGCCGCCTGGCGCGGTCAATCAACACGGCCAGGTAAATCTCTTGCTGAATGCCTGGCGACTGTTCATCAATGAGCACTTTACGGACGGTCAGGCCTTTGATATTCATGCCCAAGATGCGGCGCGCCAGCGCTTCAGCTTCATCGGGCGTGTTGGCCAGCTTAACGCCGCCCGCTTTGCCACGCCCTCCGGTCAAGACCTGCGCCTTCACCACTACTTTTCCACCCAAATCGCGGGCTACAGCGCGAGCCTGTGAGGGTGTACTGGCCACGTCGCCGCGGGGAATAGCCACCCCTTCTTTGGCAAACAATCGTTTTGCCTGATACTCATGTAGATTCACGCGAAACTCCTTTACATGGTTGGTTCGATTTCTGACAACAACAAGGTGCGCCTGGAACGGCGCAGCCCGATAAGCATTCAAACAGAAACCAGGTTTTGCTGGTCAAGCGTTGCTTTTAAGTAGTTAAAATCTGGTTTCTCCAGAAAGGCTGGACGCTTATGGAGATGGTTTGGAGCGGGCCGGCGGGCTGCCGGCATTGGCGAGCAAGATGCCCACGTTACCCCAAACATGCTAGCGCGTTGCGCATTATAACATGGTAAAGGGACAGGGGCTAAAAGAGGAAAGGAGGAAGTTAGTGCGAATTGGTTGTTTTGGGTTTTGTATGACAGCCTTGAATTCGGTACAATCTGGCAGCAGCTATCCAGGCGCATTTCTAGCTGAGGAACAAGGAGAGAACATGTCGCAAAAGCGCATTGGTTTGTTAATTGGGCGCGAATGGAGTTGGCCCTCTGCCTTTATGTCGGAAATAAACCGCCGCCATAAGAATGTGACGGCGGAACTGATCAAACTGAGCGGCGTGAAGACCAACGACCTCGTCAGTTATGACGTGATCGTGGATCGGATGTCGCACGAAATCCCGTTTTACCGGGCGTTTGTGAAGTATGCGGCGCTGCAGGGGTGCGTTGTGCTCAACGACCCTTTTACCTGGTCCGTTGATGACAAGTTTTTTGGCCTCAGCCTGATTGCACAGTTGGGCATGATGATTCCGCGGACGATTATTTTGCCCAACAAGACCGTGGAAGCGGAAACGGTGCCGGAGAGTTTTCGCAATCTAACGTATCCCCTGAATTGGGAAGGAATCATTGAATACGTAGGCGTACCCGCCATTTTTAAGGATGCGAACACAGGCGGGCGGCGGATATCCTTCCGCGTACACAGCGTAGATGAGTTGATTGATCGGTATGACCAGAGCCATACGTTGACCATGATTCTGCAAGAAATTGTGCCGGCAGAAAAGCACATCCACTGCTTCGTGATTGGCCGCAGCCATGTGTTGACCCTGGAGTTCTCCCTGGAAAAAAGCACCTACCTGACAGAGCCGGTAGTCCTGGACCCTGCTTTGCAACAGCAAATTGAGAGCAACGCTATCACCATTTCCGAGGCGTTCGGATACGATGTGAACATGGTAGAATTTGCAGCAACCGGCGACAAACCCTACGTGATTAACCCCACCAACCCATCACCCGCCATAGACGTCAACCTGATGGGAGCCAATGCGTTCCGTTGGTGCGTGGAAAAGATTGCCGATCTG
>CAZDSN010000278.1:0-5794 GCA_964507675.1 uncultured Ardenticatenaceae bacterium
CGCACACTCTGGCCGGCGAGTTGGAGACGGCCCTACAACTGGTGCGCGCTGCTCAATCTGGCTACGCAGCGCTGGGACAGGAGATGCCAGCATTGGCCACGAATGTGGGCCTGATGCACATTCTGGCGGAATTGGGGCAGTACCAATCTGCCTTAGCCGCCGGCCAGACTGTTTTGGATCGTGCCGGCAGCAGCCCCACCGGTGAACTGATGCCGCTGGCGGCGCAGGTGTGGCAAAATATGGGACTGTGTTACCGTCGCCTGGGACAATATGAGGCGGCGCTGCAAGCTTATGGTACAGCCGAAACGCATTACCTGACAATGGGGGTGCCGGAACGAGCCGGGGACATAGGCAACAATCGGGGGGTGCTGCTGTTGGAACTGGGAAGGGGCCGCCAGGCATTAGCCGCTTTTGAGGCGGCGCTTTCGCTGCGGACTGCGGCCGGGCAAACCTTCCTGCAAGCCCAAACCTTCAATAACCTGGGTAGCGCCTATCTGCTGCTGGGCAACTACAGCCGGAGCCTGGCGGCCTTTGAACAGGCGCGGCAGTTGTTTGCCGCCCAAGAGCGCTTGTTGGACCAGCATATTTCATTGTTGGATACGGCTTATGCATACCAGACAGTCAATCTGTATCCAGAAGCCATATCGGCTTACCGTGAGTCGGAGCAGTTATTGGCGGCGGCGGGGGCCTCTCCTCACCGGGCGCGCGCTTTGTGGGGTTTGGGCGCATCCCTGCTGGCGCAAGGAAATCTGGTGGAGGCGGGGCAGGCGTTAGAAACGGCGGCGGCCCTGCTGCAATCATCCCCGACGCCCTTGCTGGCTACCGTGTTATTAGAACAATCGGCGGCGCAGGCTGCTCGCGGCGAAGCGGAAACAGCCCTGACTACCGCCCAACAGGCCCTCCATCTGGCTACGAATTACAACTGGGTTGTGCCTGAACTTTACGCCCATTTGCGCCTGGCTGACCTGCAGCAGCACGTTTTGCCCCAGGCCGAAGCCCATCTGCTGGCGGCGCAGCCATTGGTGGAGGCGCTTGGCTTGCCCCAACTGCGCTATCGCTGGTTGGAGCGGTATGGAAGTTTGCAGCGCCGCCAGGGAAATGACCTGGCGGCCCAATCCCATCTAGAAGCTGCCATTGCCGAGATTGAACGCCTGCGCCGCACGCTGGCCCAGGAAACGCTGCGCGCCTCCTTTTTGCAGGATAAGGTGATGGCTTATAACGAACTGGTGCAGTTGTTCCTGTCCCGCGGCGACCCGGACAGTCTGCGGCAAGCCTTTGCCGTGGCGGAGCAGGCCAAATCGCGCGCGCTGATAGATTTGATGCAGGGCGTTGTTGCTGCTCAACTGACCGACCAGAGCGAACACCAGCGGCAGTTGCAGCAGTTGCAGACGGATTTGAATGCTCTCTACAACGACCTGCTGAACAGCGATACCCAGGAGCAGCGCAAAGTTCGTTATGCGGATGCGCCGGCGCGAGTGGCGCAGTTGGAACAGGCGATCAGCCGGCTACAACTGCAGATGACGGCCGATGATCTGCTCCCTGACCCGCTGGCAGCTTCTTTTGCGCCGCACGAGCTTGCGGCGCTGCTTCCAACTGACGTTATCCTGCTTTCCTATTACCAGGTAGGGGATGAAGTGATGGCGTTTGTCAGCCGCCGGGGGGAACTGTCGGTCTTTCGTCAATTATGCCAGGTGGGTGAGGCGCAGGATTTGTTACACCGGTTAAACGCGCAGTGGGGTCGTTTTCGGGTGGGTCAGGCATTTATTGATCAGCATTTACCCGTTCTGACGCAGGCTGCGCAACGCCTGTTGGGGACGTTATACCGGTTGTTGTTTGCCCGGTTGGAACCCACGCTGGCGGGCATGGAAAAAATAACCATTGTGCCGCACGGCTTGCTGCATCACGTGCCGTTTCATGCGCTCTTTGATGGGCGCGATTATTTGCTGGAGCGGTTTGAGATGAGTTATGCGCCCAGCGCTACGGTGTTTGTGTTATGCCAGAACCGGCCGCTGCCTCATGCCGGCAAAACTGTGGTGATAGGCGTACCCGATGCGGCGATTCCCGCCGTGGCGGAGGAAGTTATGGCTGTGGCTGCGCACTACCCGGAAGCCGCCGTTTATCTGGATGAACAGGCTACTCTGGAGACATTGCAAACCCAGGCGGATGGCTGCACCCAACTGCATCTGGCCTGCCACGGTTTCTTCCGCGCTGACAATGCAATGTTTTCGGCGCTGCGCTTGTATGATGGCTGGTTGACGGCCCTGCAAGCGGTGCAACTGAACCTTCCCCACGCTTTTGTCACCTTGAGCGGGTGCGAAACGGGTCTCAGTCAGGTTATCAGCGGGGATGAATTGCTGGGGCTGACGCGGGCATTTTTGGGGGCGGGGGCCAGGACGCTGGTGGTCAGTTTGTGGCTGGCGCAGGACAAGAGCACGGCGGCGCTGATGTCTACGCTGTATGGACAACTGCGGCGGGAACCCGGCAGCGCGGCGGCGGCCTTGCGTCACGCGCAGCGGGTGGTGAAGGCGACGCATCCTCATCCGTATTATTGGGCGCCCTTCATTCTGGTAGGGCAGCGCTAGCGCCTTGTCAATTAGAAACCGAGTTTTTTTAGAAAAACTCGGTTTCTAGGACTACGACGGGGCGGATACCCCTTACTAAAGGAACGATAGAGATGAAAGAGCGATCTGGACGAAAAAACTTGCTTTTTGTCTGTTGGAGTGTTGGGTTCTCCTTGATGGTCTGGGCCCTGCTGGCCTGGTATGCGCCGCTTCATGCGGATGATAATGAGTATGTAGAGGGCCAGGTGGTGGTGAAGGTGAACGTGGCTGGCGGGGCGACGATTGAAGGGGTGAACGCCACTTATGGCACGACGATACTGGACGTCTTCCTGGAAAGCGCCGGCATTTACCTGCTGCAATTAGCGCCGAATCAGGATGTGGAAGCGATGGTAGAAATTATGGAGAATGATCCGCGCCTGATTTATGCGGAGCCAAACTTCTTCAGTGAGACGCCCGAAGGGGATCCCAGCGAAACGTGGGCCTGGGGCGGGTATGATCCGAACCCGTATCTGGGGCAGTATGCTATTGAGATGTTGAATCTGGCAGCGGCGCATGAAGTGACGTTGGGCAGCGGGGCGGTGGTGGCGGTGCTGGATACGGGCATTCAAGCAGACCATCCGCACCTGGCGGCGCATCTGACGGCAGCGCGCTACGACTATATTGATGACGACCCCGTTCCTGATGACGAGTTTAATGGGCTGGACGACGATGGAGACAGCCTGGTAGATGAAGGGGCCGGGCATGGCACGCACGTGGCGGGCATTGTTAACCTTGTCGCCCCAGAAGCGCAAATTATGCCGCTGCGAGTATTGGATTCCGACGGTCGCGGCAACGATTACATCCTGGCGGAAGCGGTACAGTTTGCCGTGCAGAATGGGGCGCAGGTGGTTAATCTGAGTCTGGGGATGCCAGCACAGTCGGAGCTTATGGAGGAAGTGATTGCCAATGCGACGGCGGCGGGGGTGTTGGTGGTGGCGGCTGCCGGCAATCTGGACAGCAGCAGCGAACAATACCCGGCCTCTAACCCGCAAGTGATGGCGGTGACTTCGGTGGGGCCTACGGCAGCTAAATCGTACTTTGCTAACTATGGGGAATGGGTGGACATTGCCGTCCCCGGCGAAAGCATTACCAGCACGTTCCCGGTGGATGGGTACGCCCAATGGAGCGGCACATCTATGGCAACGCCCTTTATTGCCGGGCAGGCGGCGCTGATCCGCAGCGTTCATCCAGGCCTGCCGCCGGCGGATGTAACAACCCTGATCCAGTCCACAGCGCAACCGATAGATGAGGAGAATCCCAACTACGTGGGACTGCTGGGCGCGGGATTGGCGGATATTGGCGACAGCGTGACGCCCAGCGATAGCCTATACGTCAGTTCCAGCACGGGGGGAATGGTAAATGGGGTGTTGTTTGCCGATGAAGATATTCTGGTAGTGGGGGTGAATACGGGCTTATGGTCGCTGTATTTTGACGGCTCGGATGTGGGGCTGGAGGCGACGGATGTGGATGCGTTTGAGATGCTGCCGGCAGGCGACCTGCTGCTCAGTCTGGATTCCGCTTCTTTCGACCTGCCCGGCGTGGGCGTCATTGACGATTCGGATATTGTGCGCTTTACGCCTGCGTCGCTGGGGGAGGAGACGGCGGGCACGTTTGCCATGTTCTTCGATGGCTCAGACGTGGGGCTGGACACGGATGCGGAGGATGTGGATGCGATTGCGCTGACGCCGGCAGGGCAACTGCTGTTGAGTATGTTGGGAAACGCCAGCCAGGCGATCCGGGATGAGGATTTGCTGCGTTTTACGCCGACCAGCCTGGGCTGGGAGACGAGCGGCAGTTGGGCGATGTATTTTGATGGCTCGGATGTGGGGCTGGCGGCGCAGTCGGAGAATGTGTGGGGGGTGTGGGTGGATGCCGGCACGGGCGACATTCACTTGAGCGCGCGCGGGGCGTTTGCCGTGCCGGGGGTCAGCGGGGATGGGGCGGATGTGTTTGTGTGCGCCCCTGGCTCGCTCGGCAGCCAGACCACGTGCGTTTTTGGGCAAGGGTTGTACTGGGATGGCTCGGCGGATGGGTTTGGCGCGGAGATTCTGGATGGAATCGCGGTGGGGGGAGCGAATGGTTAATGGGTGAACAGGTGAATTCGTGAACGGTTAATGGAGCAGGGCCTATGGCAGGTAAGAAAATCAGCTACATTCTCGTTGAATCTGGCTGATGACTTGTCTTAACAACTGTGGGCGAATGTGCAGCGAAGAATGAACAGGTATTGCCTGTAACAAGGCAATCACTTCAGCCGGTGTGCGCAATCCTTGTCGAACAGCGCGCACAATAATGCCTACTGTGCCGTGCACACGACAGCCTATGTTATTGGCTGCCAGACGCGCCGCAGCGTCATCGGTAAGCAGAATTGCGTTGGGGTACCCTTGCGCCAATGATAACGCTGCCTGTTCGCCCAGGTTAAGGGCAAAAGCCTGTACCAGCGTCTTAAAGAGAACATCAATGGCGAGTTGTACGGGGAGGCGTGTCAGTTCAATATCAGTTGTTGTCAGGACGGTAGGAAAATGGCGAGAGACCTCATCCCATACTTGCTCAGGCACAAGTACGCCGTTAAATCCTGATAACAAATCCACTGCTCCCAGTTCGCCTAGATGAATTAGCGGCCCGGCGTCGCAAACAACGACTGTGTCACTCTTGTCCATGTAGACCCCACGCCACATCTTCGCGTACGAATTGGTCTAGCAGTTCAGCGCGATGGGATTCCAAGAAGCGGCGTAAAGCCTGTACCAGCAATTCGTCCAGGTTGGCAAACCAGCCATCATTTACCAGCATTTGCGCTTCCTGGAGCAGGCGCGTGGGGATAGGGGTATGAACAATCTGGGTAGCGACAGCATCTGATTCTATCATACAAACAGTATAGCAGATTTTAATAATCAGGTAAGAGGGGTCCCCAAAGGGGAAAGGAGGCTTTTCGGAGAGAACGAGGGGCGCGCCCCTCACCCTACGATACCCCCTTCCCTGGCAGCGATGTGAAAGTTGGCATTCTGCCGGCTTTTAACTATAATGATGCCTGTTCGGGGTGTAGCGCAGCTTGGTAGCGCGCTTCGTTCGGGTCGAAGAGGCCATCGGTTCAAATCCGGTCACCCCGACAGGAAAGCCTGTCCTGTAAAGGACAGGCTTTTTGTCTCCATCCCCTCGAGCCATAACTTTTCCTCCCTTTAAGCGACTGAACAAACGAC
>CAZDSN010000279.1:0-5776 GCA_964507675.1 uncultured Ardenticatenaceae bacterium
GTGGACACGCTCAAGGAAAGGTTGGGGTTGAGGGAGACGTTGGTGCTCACGGGAGCACACCCTACGTCGCCGTACAGTTGGAACATCTGGTCGCCTACAGCCGTGTGAAAGCTGAAGGTGGGGCCAGAGAACTGCGCCATGTGCCCATCGTCGGGCGTCTGGACGGAGTATTGTCCCAATTCAAAACTGTTGCCAGATAGACCTATCCAGTAGGTGCTGTAGGCGAACGCCTCGAAGCCTCCAGGCAGGTCAGCAGTGACCGCATAGCCGCCCGTTATGGGGTCAGAGACCCAGGCGGTGGGGGTCACATCGGCATCATAGAGCAGGGTGTCGCTGGGGTTGCCCGCATGATCATCATTACGCACCTTCACATGTAAGGTGCGACCCTGTTGTGGTGAAATACAGGTGTAAATGACGATGCTGGTGATGGTGGTGTTGGCGGCAAAGGTGACATCCTCAGCAAAGTTCTGGCTGGCGGTGTAGTTAGACCAGCAGCCAGCCTGGTTGCCCGTCGTGGGACCATAGTCCCAAATGAGGGCGCTGGTGGGCATGGCGCCGAATTCGGCAGCCGATTCTTTGACAGCGCTGGCTTCTATCGTCACAGTGGAGACATCGGCACGAGCCTGCTGCGCGACAAAGGCCGCAATGGCCAATACCACGATGAGCAGGGCAAGTAGTGATACACGTTTGCTAAACATAGCTACTCGTTATCTCCTTCTACCAGGGGAGGTGCGACGCACTTTTGTTGGTCAGTGCGTCGTACCTGAAGAAGAATGCGCCTGCCAAAGGGACAACCTTCGGCAGGCGCATTTTAAGAATTCTGCACAAGTTGGCCTATCAAGTCGCTTGTCAGGTATTATGCAGCAGATTATCGCTGCCGTGATGAACCAGACAAACAACCGTCAACGGTAACTTCATTGGTTACGGAACAGCCGCACAGTCTTGGGCCACGACACCAGGAACGGTGGGATCATAAACGAACGAGCAGATGGAGGTGATGGGCGGGTTGGTGGGCACAAACGGGGTGTTAAAGGTCTGATTGAAGCAGGCGGGCAACCCGGTCTGGATGATGGTGTTACTTGTGCCATTGGCGAAGTAGAGACGGACCATCCAAAGCTTGTTGGTGTTGCCCACGGAAACGCTCAAGGATACGGCGGGGTTGAGGGAGACGTCCGTGCTGAGCGGAGCGCAGCCGCCGCCGCCGTACAGTTGGAACATCTGGTCGCCTACGCTGGTATCAAAGCTAAAGGTCGGGCCAGAGAACTGAGCCATCTGACCATCATCAGGCGTCTGTACGGAGTACTGCCCCAGTTCAAAGCCGTTGCCAGACAGACCAATCCAGTAGATCGTATTTGCTGCAGCCGTGAACGGCGTGGGCAGGTCGGCGGTCACCGCATAGCCGCCCGTCATGGGGTCAGCTACCCAGGAGGTTGGGGTTACGTCGGCGTCATACAGCAGGGTGTTGCTGGGATTGCCGGCGCCATCATCATTGCGAATTTTGATGTGCACAGTTGAACCTTGCACGGGGCCAATGCACGTAAAGATGACAATGCTGCCAATGCTCGTACTGGTGGCGAAGTTGACGTCTTCGGCAAAGTTCTGGCTGGCAGTGTAGTTCGACCAGCAACCAGCCTGGCTGCCGGTGGTCGGGCCGTAATCCCAAATGAGGCCGCCCGCAGGGCCGGCGCCATAGGGTTCAGCCTGCGCGCCTTTGGGGGCGCTGGCAGCCGCCGTCGAAGCATTGGCGCGCGCACGTTGGGCAGCCAAGCCAGCCACAGCCAGCATCAAGACAACTAACAAAAGAGTTGACACACGTTTGTTAAACATACTACTCGGGTTCTCCTTTCTATGGGCAATGAACGATTTTGGAACTTTCTGGGAATCTACAAGGCGTGGAAACACTCGTCAGGCGGGTGCTCACACCAAACAAAGGCACCAATAGAATACGCTCAAGAATTACTCCGTATAACCCCTCCTTGTCTGGTACAAGCATGATCGTACAGCTTGTGCATTTTTAACAGGCAACGGCAAGTACCTATTTGCATGCCTCAGTGAGGCAAGGTCAACATAAGGCGCTTTTCAAACGGCGTCTATATCGGCAAAGGCACAGGCTACGAGAAATATCTCGCACTCTCGCAGTAGCAGCTATTTGTTTGTCTGTCTTCTTTTATCGTCCCTGGCACAGAAGTGGTAAGACCCTTATGCACAAGACGTATCCTGGTGGTCAGAATCGTTGTGCAGGTCAGGTTGTGATACATCTGGCAAATTATGTGTACACGAGGTACATAAACAGTATAACATATTACAAAATCAGTGCAAACTATTTTATATACAATTTGCCGGCAGTTGCGGCGACTTCAAATCAAGGGAGCGGCGCGCAGAGGCACTCCTTCTCTCCGTTTTTAGCTACCACAACCAAAAAAAAACCACCCCTGCAGGGAGCAGAGGCGGTTTCTTTAACGTTCAAGCACCAGGAGGGGAGTACTTGAACACTTTTCGGTCAACGCCTAATTCGAGGGAGGGGCAGGCATTGCCTCGTCCTGGTTGGGGGTTGTTCCAGTCGCGTTTCTCTCGTGCCAGTTTAGGGGGGGAGGAGTTCCTCTTATTCCCAACCAAGATTGAAGATAGTTTATGCCGGCAACATAAACCATTCATGAGATTAACTTTGGAGGTAGATTAGAGACCTGGAGGGGCGTCTCTAACTCTGGCGGCGTGGGTCTTCGCCGCCAAATTGCTCCAACCACAGCTCAATTTCCTCTGGCGTTAACCGCGCCCGGCCTTCTTTGCGTTCGTCTTCTACGGCCAGGTTGTGCGTCCGTTCCGCCGGCGGGCGGCGGGCAGGCGTTTTCGGGACGGGCGGCGAGGTCGCGTCTGAGGGCGTTGGTTCTGGCTCTGGCTCCGGCCCAAACAAGACCATCCACTCCGCCAACTCCTCTGGACTCATGTCTGCCAATCCCGCCTTGTACTCTTCTGTTGAGTGTACGCGCGGCGGCGGTGGAGCCACTGTTGGCGGCGGAGCGACCGGGCGCGTTGGTCGCCGCGGCGGCGAGGGCGGACGTTCGGGCACAGGGCCAAACAGGTCCAGCCACTCGGCAATTTCTGCCTCGCTCAAGGAAGGCTCTGCTGGCGCTGGCGGCGGCGGTTGGCGTTCCTCTTCCATTTGCGCCGCGAACACTTCCGCAAAAATGTA
The DNA here is from genome assembly GCA_964507675.1 of uncultured Ardenticatenaceae bacterium. Taxonomy (GTDB): domain Bacteria; phylum Chloroflexota; class Anaerolineae; order Promineifilales; family Promineifilaceae; genus JAGVTM01. Next base: position 3,191 of record CAZDSN010000279.1, read on the forward strand.
CCGCATTCCCCTGGCCTCGGCAGCGGCAATGATGGCCCGGTCGCTGCTGATCAGAGTATGCTCCGCCGGATTCTGGACGTGGTTAATGTGCCGCACTAGCAGACTGTCAGCGGTCTGGTCGGCTGGCGCAAAATAGACCTGAACCTGATTATTGGAGAGCTCAACCGATTTGCCGGCAACTACCCCTCTATCAAAAATAACCATCACCTGTCGCTTGCGGCGGGCAGCCGCCCACATTTGCAGCCGCCGCACCAGTTTTGCCTCGTCATGGGTGTCCTCCAGAGACAGGTCAGGCATTTTGGCAATCAGATTATGGCCATCAACCAGGTAGTTCATAGTTTAAGGGTGCAGGAGCTATTCCATCAGTTCCAGATTAGCCATACTGGCGGCCAGCCGCTTAATGCCTTCGCCAGAAAAAGCCACCACGATCTCATCATCATCTCCCGTCCGCTTTATCTCAACCACAAACCCTTCGCCAAAACGGGCATGCCGCACGTGCTGGCCGGTGCGGTAAGCAGGGCGTGACGGAATCGCCGGGGACGGGCGCGGTTCCGGGCGAGTAGCCGGCGGAACAAAACGAGCCGGCGCAGACCTGTTCATCCCCGGTGGGACAGACGTTGTGACTGGATTGGCGCGTCCAGTGGAAGCGGTATTAGGCGGGTTGGCGGCAGACGGCGTGGGACGGTTCCACTGCCAGTCGCGGTTGCCAAAGCGACGTTCGGGCCGGCTGCCGGCGCCGCCTCCTTCTACCAGTTCGCCGGGAATCTCCTGTAAGAACCCGGAGCGCTGCGCGGCATCCGACTGCCCATAGGCCGCACGGCGGTGGGCGTGCAGCAAATACAGCCGATCTTTCGCCCGCGTCAACCCCACGTAGAAAAGGCGGCGCTCCTCTGCCAGCTCTTCCGCATCCTCAAAAGCGCGCACATGGGGCAACACCCCCTCTTCCAACCCGGTGATGAACACGACTGGAAACTCCAGCCCTTTGGCGGCATGCAGCGTCAACAGCGTGGGGGCATTGGCTGTCTCCTCCAGGTTATCCACGTCTGAAACCAGAGCCACCTGTTCCAGGAAAGCCGTCAGACTGACCTCTACATCGGCGCTGGCCACGCCGCGCAGTTCCATCACATTACCCCACCGTTCCTCCCCCTCTTCTGTCTCATCATGGATGTGGTCGCGGTAACGGGTGTCTTGCAAAATCAGGTCAATCACTTCCCCCACGCCGGCCCCGTCGCTCAACACAATCCATTCATGCAGCATCGTGCCAAATGTCAGCAGAGGAGCGAGAGCGCGCCCGGCGAATGGGTGCTGCGCGTCTGCATCGGTTGCCAGTCGCAGCAGCGCCTGGCCCGGCTGCCATCCATTGGCGGCGGCCCAACTTTGCAGTTGTTCCTGCGTTCTTTTGCCGATGCCGCGCGGCGGCGTGTTGATAATGCGGTTGAAACTGACGGCGTCAGCGGGGTTATGCACCAGGCGCAAATAAGCAATAATGTCTTTGACTTCGCGCCGCCCATAGAAACGGGTAGCTCCCACCAGTTTGTAGGGCAGGCCGCGTGTCAAAAACGCCTCTTCCAGGGCGCGGGATTGGGCATTGGTGCGGTACATAACAGCCATATCGCCCGGCTCGTACCCTTCCAGCACCAGTCGGGCAACGGTGTCCACCACCAGCACCGCTTCTTCCCGCTCGTCATATGCTTCGCGAATGATAATCTTGGCTCCGCCGGTGCGGTCGGTGAACAAATCTTTGTGCACCCGCTCGCGATTATGTTTGATGACCGACTTGGCCGCGTCCAAAATAATCTGGGTGGAGCGGTAGTTTTGCTCCAGCAGAATCATCTGCGCCTCAGGATATTGTTGGCGAAAACGGTTGATATTGCGCACGTCCGCGCCGCGCCATTTGTAGATAGATTGGTCGGCATCGCCCACGACAAAAATGTTGCCATGTCCCAACGCCAGCCGCTGCAAGAGGCCATATTGGGTGGTATTGGTATCTTGAAACTCATCTACCAGAATGTGATGGTACCGCTGCTGGTATTGAGCCAGGACGTCGGGGGTCTGGTCGAACAGCAGCAAGGTATTCATCAACAAGTCGTCGAAGTCCATGGCGTTATTGGCTTGCAGCAGCTTTTGATATTGGGTGTAGACGCGACGGGCGATTTCGGAGACGTAGTTGGTGGCGGCGTACTCGGCGGGAGTAATAAACTCGTTCTTGGCGGCGCTGATGTAGCTGAGCATCTTGGCCGGCGGAAACTTTTTGTCATCCAGGTTCAGGTCGGCCAGGGCTTGTTTGGCCACCTGGCGCTGGTCATCGGTGTCGAAGATGACGAATTCATGGGTGTAACCGGGCAAGTGTACCGCTTCCCGCCGCAGGATGGCGGCGCAGGTTCCATGAAAAGTGCCCATCGTCAGGCCGCGCGGCGGTTCGCCCAGCAAGGCTTCGATACGGTGGCGCATTTCGCGGGCGGCCTTGTTGGTGAAAGTGACAGCCAGGATATGCCAGGGGGACACGTGCTTTTCACGGATCAGGTAGGCAATCCGCTGCGTCAGGACGCGCGTCTTGCCGCTGCCTGGTCCGGCCAGGACGAGCAC
>CAZDSN010000280.1:0-5764 GCA_964507675.1 uncultured Ardenticatenaceae bacterium
AACATCATGCCCGAGTGGATGCTGCCCGGTGCGATCTGCGCAAGCAGCTGTGGCAGATTTGCCGTGGGAGGTAAAAAATTGTCGTGAGTCACCTGGAAGTTCCGCGGGAAGATAGCGTCATGAATGCCCAAGCTGATACACGTCGCCGCCAGCCATATCCAGGATGTATAATTCACCAGCAGCATCCTGACCAAAGCTGCTGATGAGCAGACCGGTGTCCAGGGAATCCCCCGCCTGCCACACGCCTGCGGGCGTTACGTAGCCGCTCCAGATCGTCCCGCTGCAGTAGTCGCCGTAGAAGTAGAGACTATCCAATAGGGGGAACTGGCTGCCACGGTAGACGTAGCCGCCGGTGATGGAGCAGCGCCCATTTTCGTGGGTGTAGCTGGTTACGGGTTGGACGTAGGCGGCGTCTGGATCGCAGCCTATCAGGTTGTAAGGAATAGGCCCTTCGTAGCAGCGCCAGCCATAGTTTTGACCACCTGGGCTGGAAGCCTCGATCCAATTGAGCTCCTCCCACTCGTTTTGACCAACATCGGCCACGTACAGGTCACCCGTAAGCGTATCGAAACTGAAACGCCAGGGGTTGCGCAGGCCAATGGCCCAAATCTCGGGGCGCGCACCTGGGACATCCACAAAGGGATTGTCCGGTGGGATGGCGTAGGGATGAGCCTGGTCCACGTCCAGGCGCAGTATGTCTCCCAGGAGGGTGCCCACGTTTTGCCCATGATTATGCGGATCGCCGCCGGAGCCGCCATCCCCCATGCCCACATACAGGTAACCGTCTGGCCCAAACTGAAGCTGACCGCCATTGTGGTTGCTGTACGGCTGCGGTATGGTGAGCAAAATGCGTTCGCTGGCAGCATCCCCTTGATCGGGATCCTGCGGGGAGACGCGAAATTCGGAGATGACGGTGCTGCCGGCATTATCATCTGTATAGTTGACAAAGAAGCGGCTGTGGTCAGCAGGATGGAAAGCCAGACTGAGCAGCCCTTGTTCGCTGGATTCCCACCCCACGCGGTCTGTCAGGTCCAGGAAAGGATCAGGCAGACGCTGTCCGTCCTTGATGAGTTGAATGAAGCCCGGACGCTCGACAACGAACAGGCGCTCGTCATAGGCATGGGTGAGATAGACCGGCTGGCGAAAATCAAAGGCCACAGGCGTCAGTCCCAGGCCGGAGGTTGTGCGCACCAGGGGCAGATAAAGCTGCTGTTCGCTGGTGGGGAGAGCCAGGAGCGGCGCATCTGCCAGGAATATCAGCAGTAAGCATAGAATTCCTCCTATCAGCGCGCCAGGTTTTCTCACGTTTGTCATGTTCATTTGCTGCGTTTGCGTTTATTTGTCCTTTGCTTTAGGGCCGCAGTTGGTAAATATCCCCACCCTCGTGGTCGAGCACATAGAGTTCGCCGGCGGCATCTTCGCCAAAGCTGGAGATGTTCAAGTCTGTTTGCAGCAGCGCGTTTTTTTGCCAGCCGTCATTGCTGCGCTGCAAATTCCAGATTATACCGCTGCAATAGTCGCTGAAGAAATAATGACCGCTGAGGTCGGGGAACTGCGTCCCCCGATAAACGTATCCGCCGGTGATGGAACAGCCCTCGTTGTGGTCATATTCGATGATTGGCAGCAAGGTGTCGTTACTGCGGCAAATGCGCGGGCTGAAGCAGTGCGTTCCTTCTAAGCGATTCCAGCCATAGTTTTCACCGCCGCTGCGGGATGTCACAAAATTTAGCTCTTCCCACTCATTTTGACCCACGTCGGCCACATACAAATCGCCTGTCAACCGGTCAAAGCTGAATCGCCACGGGTTGCGCAAGCCATAGGCCCAAATCTCCGGGCGGCTGGCCGCCTCATTGACAAACGGGTTGCCGGGTGGGATGGCATAAGGCTGGCCCTGGTTCACGTCCAGGCGTAGCAGCGCACCCAACAGCGTGCCCTTATTTTGCCCGTGCCCTTCCGGGTCGCCGCCCGATCCGCCATCTCCCATGCCCACATAAAGATAGCCGTCTGGGCCAAACTGAATCTGGCCGCCGTTGTGGTTGCTGTAGGGCTGGACAATGGTTAACAGCGCCTGTTCGCTGCCGGCATTGGCCCGATCACGGTTTGCGGCGACGGCAAACTCTGAGATACGGGTATCTCCTTGCTGGTCAGTGTAGTTGACAAAAAAGCGGTCATGGTCTGTTGGATGAAAAGCCAGACTGAGCAGCCCCTGTTCATTGCCGCCCGATTCCACCTGGCCGGAAATATCCAGGAAGGGTTCGGGCAGGCGCTGCCCGTCGTCAATGATATAGATGCGCCCTGCCTGTTCCACAATAAACAGGCGGTCATCAAAGGCATGGGTCAGGTAGGTCGGGCGTTGGAAACTGCCGGCAATTCGCTGCAATTGGACGCTGCCAAGTTGTGCTGCCGGGGGTGTTGGGGTGCTGGAAGAGGAGGCGCCGGCGGTGGCTGCCGGCAGGTCTACACCTGATGGGACAGCGCGGCAGCCACCCAGCCCCAGGCAGCAGCCAAGTAAGAACAGAGCAGCGAGGAAATAGCGGAAGACCATATTAGCGGGAAAGCGTCAGCGCTTTCCAAGATTCCATGGCAAAGAGCACACCAAATGGAAAGAGAACCAGGGAAACGTTGTGCCCTTTGCGGTCACGCAATCAAGAGCCATTTTCAGACTGGCACAGGCAAAGGCGTGAAAGTGCGCCCAACCGGGCCTACGTATTGTGCCTTGGGGCGGATCAGGCGGTTATCGGCCACCTGCTCTATGACGTGCGCCGTCCAGCCAGCGATGCGGCTCATGGCAAACAGACAGGTGAACTGATCGGTGGGCAGACCGAGCATATACAGAACCACTGCGGAGTAGTAATCTACGTTGGCGTAAAGATTGCGCTCCACGAAGTAATCATCTTGCCGCGTCAGCGCTTCGATTTCGGCGGCCAGGTCGTACCAGTGGCCAGCGCCGCTGTTGCGGGCCATCTTTTCGGCCAATGGGCGTAAAATACGGGCGCGCGGGTCTTCTACTTTATAGACCCGGTGACCGATGCCCATGATGCGCTGTCCGTTTGTACGCGCAGCGCGGTACCAGGCGGCCACGTCGCCGGCGGCAGCGGCAGAAATAAACTGTTCCATCGCCAGTTGGTTCGCGCCGCCATGCGCGCCCCCCTTGAGCGTGCCGATGCCCGTGGTGATAGCTGAGTAGACATCGGCCAGCGTGCCTGTGGTAACGCGCGCCGCAAAGGTGGAAGCGTTAAAGCCATGATCGGCCAACAGCACCAGGTAGGCGTTTAAGGCATTAACCGCGGCAGCGTCAGGCTCAACGCCGTTGAGCATATACAGGAAGTTGGCGGCGTGACCCAGATCGGCGCGCGGGGGGATGGGTTCCTGGTCATGGCGGATGCGTTCCCAGGCAGCCACAATGGTGGGCATGATGGCCGTTAGACGCAGGGATTTCTCCTGCACGCTGGGCAGGCTGATATCATCAGCCGTGGGGTCTAACTGGCCCAGCCAACTGATGAAGGTGCGCAAAACGGCCATGGGGGTGGCGCTGGGGGGAACTGTTTTCAGGGCAGCGAGCAGGTTGGCCGGCAGTTCACGCCGGGCAGATAGTTCTTGCCGCAAATCATCTAGCTGCGCCTGGTTGGGCGGGTCTCCATACCAGAGCAAATAGGCGATTTCCTCAAAACTGGCATTTTCGCCAATGTCCAGGATGTTGTAGCCACGGTAAATGAGTTCGCCTATTTCGCCATCAACGCGGCTGATGCTGGTGTCGGCGGCAATGACGCCGGCCAGACCTTTGGGTGTGGTTGTCATAACTGGTTTTGCTCCTCAACGTTAGTTTATGCCTGCTTCACGCAGACGGTCGCCATATTGCGCCTGATAGAAGGCTTTGTATGCGCCGCTTTTGATTTTACGCCACCACCATTCATTCTCGACGTACCAACGGGCCGTCTTCCTGATGGCTTCTTCTGGTGTATGCTGTGGCTGCCACCCTAATGATTTGATCTTATCCACGTTCAGGCTGTAGCGGCGATCGTGTCCCGGACGGTCACGGACGTGCACCAGCAGATCGTGCGGGCGCTGCAGCGTTTCCAGCAAGATTTCCGCCATGCGCAGGTTTTCCATTTCCTGCCCTGTGCCCACGTTGTACGTTTCGCCCAGCACACCGTGATGCAGCACCAGGTCAATGGCGGCGCAGTGGTCCATGACATATTGGTAATCCCGTTTTTGCCGGCCGTCGCCATAAATAGGCAAGGGTTCTTCGTCAATGGCGTTGGTGGCAAACAAGGGTACAACTTTTTCGGGGTATTGGTAAGGGCCAATGTTGTTGGCGCCGCGGGTGATAGTGACAGGCAAATTGTAGGTGACGAAATAGGCATTGACCATCAGATCGGCGCTGGCTTTGCTGGCAGCGTAAGGGCTGCGTGGGGCCAGATTGTCTGTTTCGACGCTGGCGTGCCCTTCGGGAACATGCCCGTACACTTCGTCAGTGGAAATTTGATGATACCGTTCCAGGTTGAACTGGCGGGCTGCTTCTAGCAAGATGTATGTGCCATAGACATCAGTCTGGATGAAGGCATCTGGATCCATAATCGAACGATCAACGTGACTTTCGGCGGCGAAATTGACGATGGTGTCTATTTGATGCTGTTGGATGGCGGCAGCTACGGCGGTCGCGTCGCAGATGTCGCCTTTGACAAAATGGTAGCGGGGGTCGTGGGCGATATCGCGGAGATTATCGAGATTGCCGGCATACGTCAGTTTGTCATAGACTACAACATGATAGCCAGCGTACTTATCGAGCATGTAATGGACAAAATTAGCGCCGATAAAACCAGCGCCGCCTGTCACCAGTAGATTTTTCAAAAGATTCCTCGCCAATGGTCTGTATCAGGAGCACATGACGCAATGCGTCTACGCCTTCATTTTATCTCAAGCAGATTTTTCAGCCAATGACAGCGTATGCTATAATGTTGACAACAACCCACACAGCAGGAGGACCCGTCATGAGTACCCACAATTACTTGTTTGTCAGTGATTTACACCTGAGCGAGGGACGCGATCCAAAGACAGGTCTACTTTCGCCGAATGAAGACTTTTTCCACGACGACGCCTTTGCCCGCTTTTTGGTTTACCACACCAACTTGAGCCGGCTGCCCGAATCTGCCCCCTATTACCGCCGACCATGGAAGCTGGTGATTAACGGGGATTTCTTCGACTTTCTGCAAGTGACTAAACTGCCGGCAGAAGGGGATGAACTGGAAGCCGTGCGGGGGGTACGCCATCATCAGGATTTAAGCCCAAACGAACAGGAGTATGGCCTGGGGACGCGCAGCGCAGAGATTGTGTGGAAAATGGAACAGATCGAACGCGGCCATCCTGTTTTCTTTCAGGGGTTAGGCTGGTTTCTGGCTCACCCTGATCACGAACTCATCATTTTGAAAGGGAACCACGACATAGAAGTCTATTGGCCGGCGGTGCAGGCGCGGCTGCGCTCATTGGTCACGACTGCTTATGCTAACTGGCGCGCGGCCTATGAGCAGGGGGAACGGCATGATATGGTTTTGCCCTGGCATGACGGCCTGCATGATTCGCTGGCAGACGTTGTCTCCACCCATGTCCAGTTCCCGCCCTGGTTTTACTACGAGCCGGGTTTGTTCTTTGCAGAGCACGGCAACCAATACGATCGCCCTAACGCTTTTACCGATTTCCTGTCGCCTGAGCTGCCGGCGCATCCGGAAATGATTGAACTGCCGGCAGGTTCCTTCTTCGTGCGCTA
>CAZDSN010000281.1:0-5751 GCA_964507675.1 uncultured Ardenticatenaceae bacterium
TGTCGTGGCTCTCAGGTTCGCTATCTCGTTGAAATGTGCATGGCGCCTGACTAGTGTTCCGTCAAGAGTAAAATGATGGTTAGATTGGTTCAATCTGAGAGATTGAACCAATCTATCAAATCACGGCTGACAGGACACTAGGACACGGTTGCGTTAATCTGTCCCGTTTTCGCCGCCCCGCTAAAGCGTCTACTCCGGAGTCGAGGCTTTAGCCGGTCTCAGGTATCTACCATTCATTGGTATCAACCTGCTCACAACCCTGCTCAATCGCTTTCCGCATCAGTTGTACGTCCTCAAGAGGAATCGTGCCGGCAAAACGCAGCAGTTTTCGCCCTGGAACGCCCCGCGGCGCAGTTTGAGCCAGGGCGCGCGTAAACGCCAGCACGCGCCGCTGCACTTAATCGTAGCGGGTGTCAGCCCCGCCTGCGGTGGGGCTGACACCCATTTTTATGGGCAATTTGGGGCGCATATGCGCCCCAAATTGCCCAGCGCCGATATTTCTGGCACGTTTTGTCGCGTCGGAACGCAGCTAAAGCCATCGCCACAGTTTACTGAGGTGTTACCTGGTCAATCACTGCATAGCATTGGCAATAAATTGGGACTTGACACAAATGACGCAATGCGTTATATTATATTCATAACGCATTGCGTCACACACCTGACGCGGTGTGTAAACAAATTACGCAGAGCGTAATCAAGGATGCGATTCGTAAAAACATCTATTCAGCAAAACGCTGTCAGGCAATTAAGCAGCACGAGAGAGGCAACATGAACGTCCAGATCGAAATCGAACAACAAGAAGAACGTGTCAAGCACACTTATGAAACTGTTTACAACGCTGCCCACAAGGTCGTTTTAGCCGGCCTGGGGCTGGTCTCCCTGGCCCAGGAAGAATTGGGCGACCTTTTTGAAAAAAGTGGAGATTTCACCAACAAGTTGATTGAACGCGGCACTGACGTCGAAAAAGATGGCCGTGAGATGGTCAGCAAGATGGTGAAGCAGCAGCGCAAGCAGGTCAAGAAGACCGTGACGAAGGCGGAGGGTCGCTTCGGCGATTACTCTGGTGAAATCCTCAGCCGCTTCAACGTACCCACCTCCAGCGACATCGAAGACCTGAGCAAGAAGGTCGCTTCGCTGAGCCGCAAGGTAGATCGCCTGCGCAAAGCGCAAGAAGAAGAAGTCGTTGCCTGAGAACTTCAGGGGGGTGCAAGGCACTGGCCGAACGGTTTTAGCCTGTTGGAACTCCTGTGACCAGTGCCTCGCACCTGTATAATTTGCCACTACCTCTGGGGGCTTAAACTCCGGGCTACAAGCTCCCGCTTGGGATCTCTCCCATAAAGAATGGACGGCTGGGTCACCAGCCGTCCATTTTTGTTTGCGGCGCAGCTACGCCATTTGCCGCCGCGCCAGGTCCGCAAACAACCCTTCTTCATTCATCAACTCCTGATAACTACCAGACTGCACCACCCGCCCCCCTTGCAGCACGTAAATCCGATCCGCGTTCATAATCGTGCTGAGGCGATGGGCGATGACAATGCGGGTGGATTGCATGTTATCCAGGCTCTGGCTGACCACAGCCTGTGTCTGGTTGTCCAGGGCGCTGGTGGCCTCATCAAAGAAGAGAATGCGCGGGCGGTTAACCAGGGCGCGGGCAATGAGGACGCGCTGCCGCTGACCGCCAGAAAGCGTACCGCCGCCGTCGCTGAGAACGGTGTGCATCCCCATGGGCATCTGGCGCACGTCTTTGTCCAGGCCGGCCATTTCTGCCGCCTTCCAGGCGTCGCTGAGGGTAAGCAAGGAGGAGCCAATGATATTGGTGTAAATATCGCCGGCCATAATCTGGCCGTTTTGCAGTACCACGCCCAACTGGCGGCGCACTTCGCGCACATCCAGGCTGGTTAGATTCTGTCCGTCGTAGTAAACGGCGCCTGCCTGCGGCGTTTCAAAGCCCAACAACATGCGGAAGAGGGTGGATTTGCCTGAGCCCGAAGGACCGACCAGGGCCACAAATTCGCCTGGCTCCACCCGGATGGAAACGTCATCCAACACCTGCGGTCCATTTTCGCTGTAGCGGAAAGAAACATGGGCCACTTCCAGGCGACCAGATAGTTCGCCAGGATGCTTTTGCAGGGGATCAATTTCCGGCAGCGTGCGCAAAATGGGTGCGGCTCTCTCATAGAGGGGAACCACGTTCAGGATGGCGATGCCGGCGCTGCTCAACGTCAACACCGACATCAAAAACTGGCCGAAAGCTGCATTAAAACTGAGAAACTCCCCTGTAGACAGACTGCCCTGCGTCACCGTCACCACCACTGCAAAAATAACCATCAGCGTGATCACCTGAAAGCCGCTGTTGAACACTTGCAGCCGGTTAGAGACGCGGCGGGAGGCAAAGGTGGCCTGCTTCAGGCGAGCAAAAGTGCGCGCCCAGTTAGCGAAGGCGCGCCCTTCTGTGCCGGCAGCGCGGAATTTGACGATGCCCTGTATCACTTGCAGCACAATGCCCGACAACTGCCCCTGCACCTGCGTCACCCGGCGCTGCTGCTGCACCTGCCGCCGCCCGGCCCACAGCGTTGCGGCCACAGCCACCCCCACCAGCAGCGTCGCCGCCAGAGCCAGCGTGCGATCGTAGTAAAACAACAAGAAAAAGCTAAAGATGGAAAAGATACCCGCCAGAGCTGCCCCAATCACCGTACCGGACAGCGTTTGCTGAATGGTAGAGATGCCCATCACGCGCGTGCCCAGGTCGCCGGCGGAGTAGTCGCGGAAGAAGGAAACGGGCAAATTGAGCAGCCGATCCCAGACGGCAGCCTGCATATCCGCTCCTAGCCGACCCTGCAGTCGCAGCACAGCCAGGTTCTGCACAATCTGGAACAACATCATGGCTCCCGTAATCACAAATAAAGCGGCGCTGATCTGCACCAACTGCGGGCGGGCGCCGTCGGGGATAATGCGGTCAAAAATCGTGCCTGTGGCTATGGGAATGATCAGACCGAGAAGGCCAACAGCGATACCCGTAGCCAGCAAAAGGTAAAGGTCGCGTCGCTCGCTGTGCAGCCCAAATTTGAGCAGTTCCAGGGCGGTGACGCGGCGCGCGGGTAAGGGGCGATAAAACATGTGCGCAAACGATTTCAGCTTTTCCACCACTTCTGGCGTCACAGACAGTGGCGTGCTGCGCACCGGGTCATGTAGTTCGTACTGCCCACCGCTGCGCAGCAGGGCCACGGGTTGTTCCGATTCCTCCCAATACGCCAGCAGGGGGCCGTTATCCCGCTTCCACCAATCGCCGCGCAGAGCCACCTGACGCACCTGGCAGCGGGAAGCGCGGGCAATGTCGCTAATGGTGATGGGGGCGGCGACGGGGGCGACTATCTCTATTTTCAGCCTTGCGCCAATCAGGCGGCAGGTCAGCAGCAGCCGTTCGGCAGCATCAGCCGGCAGCGACGGGGGGGCAGCGGCAGGCAGCAGCGGCGTCGCCAGGGCGTGCAGCGCCTCATCCACAATCTCCCGATCAGAAGACAGTTTGGCGGCAATGCGCGTCTGTTCCTGCGCCGCTTTTTGCTGCCGCCAATGGGTGATGCCTTGCCGTACGTGCTGGTGGAACGCCTCCAGGTTAAACCAATTGGCATGTTCGGCCAGGAAAGTATGGGTATTGAGCAGTTCAATCTGGCTGGGTTCCACGGTTTGAATCCACGCCTTTTCGGAAATGGGGTAGAGACCCGTGCCGTTGAGGTAAGGCAGGTGGCTGTCGTGGCCGAATTGGGATTTGCCGCGCGTGTGTTTGACCCACAGGACGCCGCGGCGGGCGCACACGGAGGCGCCTGGGTTCAGGCGCACGCTCTGGCCGGGGTCAAGACGGGCACACTCTTTGGGGGGCAATGCCGGCATCTGCACCCCACCCAACCGGCTCACCCACCCGTCCACCAGTTCTGCCACCTGCTCGCCAAACTCCGCGTCGTGCGCCAATGCCTGTAAGCGAGCCGCGTCAATTTGCAGCAGACTCGTCTGGTTCCCGCCAACCACCATCAAGGCCACATCGTTGGGCGACTGCTTTACGTCCATGCCAAAAACCGCCTGCCCCGACTTCACCCGGAACAGGTGCGTGCGCGACCCCACTACCTGCCCTTGAAACAAGGAGACGGCAAACACGTCGGCGCTGCCTTTATACACCACCCAACACACGTTGGGATCGGTCAGCAAAACGGGCGCGTTCCCGCCCACATTGACCAGGCGGGACTCTTTATAGCGCAAATGCAGCAAAAACAACTCCGCCACGGGTTTTTCATCTTCTGGTTGCATCGGCTTGCTATTCTTCGTGCTCATCATCATTCCTTCGCAGAATCGAATCGTTCAGCCATTCACCATTTCTTTATCGGGGGGCTTTGGCGGCCACTGTGTCCCACAAGGTGTCCAGCAGCATCTCCGACGAGGGAGCGTCTGATTTGATCAGGCGGGAATAAGCGCCCCCTTTGCGCCACAATTGGTGATGCGTGCCTCGTTCCACCACTTTGCCCTGTTCCAGCACGATAATTTCATCGCAGTCGCGGATGGTGCTGAGACGGTGGGCCACAATAAGGCAGGTGCAGCCGCGGCGGCGTAGATTGTCATCAATGATTTGCTCGGTAACGGGATCCAGAGCGCTGGTGGCCTCATCCAGAATCAAGATAGACGGGTTGCTGACCAGGGCGCGGGCAATTTCCAACCGCTGCCGCTGCCCGCCGCTGAAGTTACGCCCCCCTTCAGACACCTGGAACTGGAAGCCGCCGGGCCGGTTGGTGATGTCGTCGTAGATGCCGGCATCTCTCGCCGCCTGGATCACATATTCTTCAGGAATCAGGTCATCCCACATCGTCAGGTTGTCCTTAATCGTCCCTTCAAACAGAAACAACTCCTGATCCACCAGACGCAGCGAATTGTTCAGCACCACGCGCGGAAACTCCTCCCGCTCCCGCCCATCAAACAAAATCTTTCCCTCCCAGGGAGCATACAGGCCAGCCACCAGGCGGACCACCGTAGACTTGCCGCTGCCGCTGCCGCCCACCAACGCCACGCGCATCCCCGGCTCCAGGTCCAGATTAAAATCCTGGATTAAGGGCGGCGCCAGGCGGCTGTAACCAAACGTCAGGTTGCGAATCTGGATACGCCCGGAAAGTTTAGTCAGGTTTTGCTCCGCCGGCTCCAATTCGCTAACGATCTCCGCCTGCGGGTCGGTGGGATAGTTGCGCACATCGTTCAGGCGGTTCATGATGCCTTCGATTTCTTGCAGTTGGCCGCCCAAATTGACCATCTGGTTAACGGGCGCCAGGAAGCTGACCATGAGCGTCTGGAAGGCGACCAGCGCGCCAACCGTCATTTGCCCATCCATGATCAGCAAGCCGCCCAACAGCAAAATAAGAATGTTTGTACTTTGGGAAAGCAGTCTGGGCACAACGCTCAGGATTTGCGAAGGCAGGCCCATTTCCTGGGCGGCGTTCTGCGCTTTGGCTTGATAGCCGGCCCAGCGGGCAAAAGCGTCTGCCTCAGAGCCAGTGGATTTGACTGTCTCAATCATCTGCAAACTGGTGAAGGCGGCAGCCATCATTTTGCCCTGCTCTTGCACCAGCTTTCGATTGGTATCGGTGCGTTTGCGCGAGACGAAGCGCAGCGCCAGAAAGTTAAGGGCGGCCATGCCTACGCCGATGAACGTTAACGAGGGGCTGTACTGCCACATCAAGACGGTGTAGAACAACACCAGGATGACGTTTAGCAAGG
>CAZDSN010000282.1:0-5751 GCA_964507675.1 uncultured Ardenticatenaceae bacterium
CACCGTAGCTGCCAGCGGCGGCGTCAGCCTCATTGCCGCCTCTGTCGTGCAGAATGAAGCTCCTTACGCCGCCTACCGTATTGCCTATGATCTCTTTGGCAGCGATGGCAACCAATGGCCTGTAGCCGCCGCCACCGCCAGCGTCAGCGGCGGCGATGTGCCGCTGGCCGTATCCTTTAGCGCGGCGGGCAGCGGCGACCTCGACGGGACGATCGCCAGCTACGCCTGGGATTTTGGCGACGGCGGCGGTTCCACCCAGGCCAACCCCAACCACACCTATACCACCCCCGGCAGCTACGTGGCCACCTTGACGGTGACCGACAATCAGGGCGCAGTCAGCGTCAACAGCGTGCCCGTGGCGGCCACTGCCCCCAACATTCTGCCTGTGGCGGTGGCCTCGGCTGTGCCGCCGGCTGGCCCGGCGCCGCTAAACGTGATTTTCTACGCCGCTGGTTCCTATGACCCTGACGGCGCTATTGGCAATATTGAATGGACGTTTAGTGATGGCGGCTCCTATTGGGGCAGCCCGGCTTATCACACTTTCTCTGCGCCAGGCGTGTACCAGGCTACGCTGACGGTGTATGACAATCGCGGCGGTACGGGCGGCGACGTGGTCACCATTTACGTGGGCCAACCCAACCAGCCGCCGGTGGCCGTGATCAACGCCGACCCTACCAGCGGCGATGCCCCTTTAACTGTCAATTTCAGTTCTGCCGGCAGTTATGATCCCGATGGCAGCATTGCGGCCTACGACTGGGATTTTGGCGACGGGCAAACGTCAACCGAGGCGAACCCGATCCATGTGTATCCGGACAATGGCACGTTTGTGGCTATGCTGACAGTCACTGACAATCAAGGAGCGACAGCCAGCGACAGCGTGCCGATTACGGTGAATTCGGATGTGTGTACCCTGAACTGCTTGCGCTCCGCCAACATCTACCTGACCGGGCGCAACGTGGGCAGTGGGGTGCGTATATCGGGGCTGGTGTTTGTGCGCAGCGAAACGGGGGCTAAAGTGTTTAACGCCATTGTCACCGCTACCTGGACCAGGCCAAACGGAACGCAGGTGACGCAAGCCGTGTATACTAACGAACAGGGGCGGGCGCCCTTTGCGCTCACCGGCGGCCACGGCACGTATACGTTGACCGTGGACGGCATCAGCCTGTTTGGCTGGACGTTTGATCCCGCCAACAGTGTGCTGGAGCGCAACATCACGCAGTAGCGAGACGTTTAGAAACAGGGTTTCTCCAAGAAACCCTGTTTCTTTTTATGTCCGGCTCACACCACGCAGCCAATGGCCTTCATGGCGTCGTGGGTGCTGAGGTGGATGTGGTCGGGGCCAACGTGGTCGAGGAACTCTGTTTTTTGCAGCCTGTCCATAACGGGTTCCTTCATTGCTGCCAGGTGCAGCGTCACGCCCGCGTCGTGCAGTTCTTGCCACAGGGATTCCAGGGTTTCCAGGGCGCTGGCGTCAATGAAGTTGATGGCCGTGCCGATTAACACCAGGTGTTTGACGGCTGGCTGCTCGGCTACTGTACTCAAGATAATGTCTTCCAGATATTTGGTGTTGGTGAAGTAGAGGCTCTCGTCAATTCGTATAGCCACCACCTCCGGCCAGGTCTGCACGGAATAGCGGCGCACATTGAGGTAAATCTCGCTTTCGTTCAGGCGTCCCACAATGGCTACGTGCGGCTTGCTGGTGCGCCAGATGAAGAGCAGCATAGCGGCGGCCACGCCTATCAGGATGCCTGTTTCCACGCCAGCGGCCAGGACGGCGGCGAAGGTAATGAGCATGGCGGCGGCGTCTGCTTTGTTGTAGCCCCAGACGTGGCGAAAGGTCTTGATGTCAACCAGGCTAAAAACGGCGACTATGATAATGGCTGCCAGCGTCGCCTGGGGCAGGAAGTAGAAGAGCGGCGTCAAGAAAATGACGGTCAGACCGATGAGGGCCGCTGTCATGATGGAAGCCAGGCCACTATTTGCGCCGGCGGCGAAATTGACAATGGAGCGGCTGATGCCGCCGGCAACCGGGTAGCCGCCAGTGAAGGTTGCGCCCAGATTGGCCAGACCGAGGGCGACCAGTTCCTGGTTGGCGTCTACTTTCTGGCGGCGCTTGCTGGCCAGGGATTTGGCCACGGAAATGCTTTCCATGTAACCGACAAAACTGATGATGAGGGCGGGGGGCAGCAGGCGTTCCCAGGTAGCCAGGTCGCGGGTGGGCAGGGTCAGCGGCGGCGCGCCTGCCGGCACAGCGCCCACGATATTCACCCCGGCAGTGGCGTGCAGATCGAAGAGCCAGACAATCAGCGTTCCCAATAAGACAATTACCAGGGGACCGCTTTTGGTAAGCGGGGCAGCGATAGAAACGGGTACATCCCACTGTTTCAACTGCTTTCCCAGTTTGCTTTTGAAATAAAGCAGCCCCAGGATGCTGCCGGCGCTCAGCGCCAGCGCTGCCCCGTTCGTCTGCCCGATGTTTTGGACGGCGGCGCTGACCTGTTGGTAAAAGGCGTCGCTGGGGGGCATGTGGATACCAAAAACGTGCTTGACCTGGCTGAAGCCGATGATGATGGCCGCAGCGCTGGTAAAGCCGGCCAGTACGGGCTGGCTGAGGAAATTAACGAGAAAGCCCAGGCGCAGCAGACCCATGCCGACCTGCAGGAGGCCTACCAGCAAAGCCAGGGTGAGGGCCAACTGGACGTAAGCGGCGCTGCCTGGTTCGGCCAATGGCGTCAGCCCCGTAGTCACCAACAAGGAGACAATGGCCACGGGGCCGACAGCCAGCGTACGGCTGGTACCAAAAAGACCGTAGAGGATCAGGGGCAGGATACTGGCGTACAGACCGACTTGCGGCGGCAGCCCGGCCACCAGCGCATAGGCCATGCTCTGTGGGACGAGCATGATGGCGACGAGAATGCCGGCAATCAAATCTCCCGCAAAATCCCGGCGACGATAGCGCGGCAGCCATTGCAGCGCCGGCATATAGCGGCGCCAACCGCGGCGCGTGGATTTGGAGGGCGGCGGGAGATTGCTCGACGTCATACAGCCATATAATACGTGTAATTCGTAGCAAAAACCTCTTTGGTTCTGGCCTGTCCAGGTTAAGGCCCATCCACAAATTAGTTCCCGTTCTTGCAGGTCCGGGGCAGCATTTGTGGATGGGCTGACAAGTGACCTGGTTCTGTGAAAAACGGGAAGTTATTCTTAGACGGTCACTTAGAATCAGGATTGGCTTAACGGCAGGCCATTCCGCTTCCAGTCTACCATGCCTCCCCGCAGATTGACGACATGGGTGAAGCCGGCGCTGACCAGCGTTTCACAGGCGGTTTGGCTGCGCGCTCCAGAACGACAAACACAAACGATAGTTTGATCTTTAGGCAGCTCTGCCAGGCGTTGGTGTAGAGAAGAAAGCGGCAGCAGGCGGGAGCCGGCAATATGCCCATCAAATTCATATTCGCGCGGCGTGCGCACATCTATGAGCACCAACGGCTCGCTGCTGCCCCGCCGCTTATGCAGCTCTTGGGCGCCAATTTGGGGAACGTCTACGTGTTTTTTGAAGCCAAATAGTGATTGAAACATCTTATTTTCCTTTGAAAAATGTAGAACAGGCTTCCAGTCTGTCCGGCGGAGAAACCGGGTTTTTTTTGAGAAACGCAGTTTCTTTTCTCGCAGTTGGCAATGATGTCAGGTTACAACAAGAATACAAAGACCACGTAAAAGCCATGTAAGGGTTGTGTAAGAGAGCCGGTAGTTACTGGGCAGGTGGCTGGCTTTTTTGTAAGCTTGAGTGGTAGTGGAAAACAAGTTGTTAAAGGATGTGCTATGACGGAACAACGACCCTGGTGGCGCGGTGCGCGTGGGGAATGGTATGTGGTTATCCAGTTCGCCCTGTTCGGGGTGGTATTGGCGGCGCCATGGGTGTGGCCGCTGCCGGCATGGCCGGCCTGGATCGCCGTCCTGGGGCGAATTGCCGGCATTCTGCTGGGGGTGGTTGCTGCCGCCTTCATTGGCAGCGGCATCTGGACGCTGGGCCGCAACCTGACCGCCGTGCCCCATCCCAAAGAAGACGCCACTCTGGTTGTTGGCGGCGCTTATGGTCTGGTGCGCCATCCTATCTACAGCGGTATTATTGGAGGTTCATTGGGATGGGGTTTACTCCTTAACCATCTGTGGACAATTGGTCTAGCCCTCATCCTCTTCCTTTTCTTCGATGTCAAATCCCGCCGCGAAGAAAAATGGCTGGTTCAAAAATTCCCTCACTACGCCGCCTACCAGCAGCGCGTACGCAAATTGCTGCCGTTTGTTTATTGAGCGGCACTCCTGTCTATGGGTGTTCAGGTATCGTTTGAGGCAGCGCGGGTATCTTGTCCGCTAATGCCGGCAGGACGCCTGCGCTCCCCGGAAGCATTTCTGTCTGAATCTTTCTATTGATGAGGATACACATGAAACTTAAACTGACTTTTCTGGGCCTGTTATTATTGCTCCTGGCTGCTTGTGGCGGCCAGGCGGATGTGGCCGTCATGCCTGCCGCCGCTGATGCCGCCGTTAACGCGCCGGCTGATTTAGCCTTACCCGGCACAGTTGATGTGCAAACAGTGGCCGCGGTTAAAGACCGCGCCGATGTAGTTGTATTGGATGTACGCGAGCAGTGGGAGTATGACGAACAGCACATTCCTGGCGTCACCCTGATCCCGATGGCGGAAGTGCCCAACCGCCTGGCCGAGATTCCCACCGATAAAACTGTCATCGTCACCTGCCGCAGCGGCAACCGCAGCGGCCAGGTAACCGATTACCTGCGTCAGGCCGGCTACACCAACGTCCACAACATGGCCGGCGGTATCCTGGCCTGGGAACAGGCCGGCTATACCGTCGAGCCATAGATAGAGACGCCCAGCCTGGTAGAGACGCCCGGCAGAGCGTCTCTACCAGATTATCAAAAACGGGAGATTATTCTTAGGCGGCTCCATAGAACGCTATGTAGCGCATTTAACGAACTTCAACTTGCAGCGACAAATCGGTCTCAACTGCCGATAATCGCTGGTTGTAGATTTCTATAATCTCTTTCAAGACAGCAAAGAACTCTTTGCCCGCTTCTGTTGCCATCTCGATGATATTCATGGCGACGAAATCTTCGATCGAGATGATGCTTATACCCTTGTCTATGCCTATATCTTGCGCCAGGATTCGCGCTCTGTTTACTTGTTCGCATGGGACGAGCAGGATAGGAAGCAAACCATCTTTAATTTCCTTCGCACATTTTTGTAACACATGCCTCGATGGCACAGTAGTTACGTGGTAAACCAACTGAGCGAAAGTAAATGCACCTGCTTGTTTGCTTTGCCTGTCTGAGACAGTAACCTGATGCTCAGGGATAGCCATCCCTTTGAACCTTCTCGCCAATGTTGCGCCTACAAGCTGCTGTTCAATAGCTTTGCCCGGATGCTTTTGGGCGTTCACCAGAATTGCCTCTACCCAAGTTTGAGGTGATTGTGTTGTACTCACGCTTACTTCTAATTTAGACATATCACAACTTCGCTTTTTTGTGTCAGGAACATTCGATGTTAACCATTTGACCCGCACTGATGACCCAGTTAACGGTTACTGTTGTATAGACATGATAGGCTGGGACAAAATTCTGAACCGGGTTTTGCACGAAGCCAATTCTTGGTGATTCCACAACTTGTATGACCAGCCCTAAAAAGTAGTTGTGCTGTGCCTTGTTTGCGATTCTCCATTCTTTATCGGTAAAAG
>CAZDSN010000283.1:0-5748 GCA_964507675.1 uncultured Ardenticatenaceae bacterium
CGTCTAAGAATAACTTCCCGTTTTTCACAGAACCAGGTCACTTGTCAGCCCATCCTCAAATGCTGCCCCAGGCCCACCAGAACGAGAACTAATTTGTGGAGGGGTCCTATGCCGCAAACACCCCGCAATCAATCGTTTCCCGGTACCCCCAACCCTCCGCCCGGCTCAAGTGCATGCGCTCACACTGCACAGCCACCAGTACACATCCCGCCGCCTGCGGCAAACCAGCCAGGCGAAGCCTTGCCGGCGCTTGAGACAGAGGCACAATCTCCCCTTCGCCCTCCATTTGCCAGCCGGACGTAGTAATCACCACTGCCTTTTCCGACTCCAGGTTGAACAACACGTCCGATACGGCGGGAACCAGCAGATACAAGGTCAACCCATCCGCCTCACATGGGAAAAAGCCCGCCTGAATACCGGCAGGCCCATTGGTAGACAACGTGGCGGTCATCTTGTCCCGTAAAGCATTACTTACCCGCAGCCGTAGTGGTTCTAACATATTGCCAGTGTAGCCCTGACAGCGGCATTTGTCCTCTAACCAAAGTTATGATCTTGGGCTATGAAGGGCGGTCACCCCTGATTCCTATAGAACCTTCCTCTATTTGCCACATCAGTCAGGGAAGGTATTTCAATTCACGGGCGCGCACCAGCGCTTGCGTCCGGTTCTTGACCGCCAGCTTGCTGAAAATATGATTCACGTGCCCTTTCACCGTGCCGACACTGATGAACAGGGTATCGGCAATCTGGCGGTTGGACTGCCCCTGGGCGATCAGATTCAGGATTTCCAACTCCCGCGCGGTCAATGAATCGAGCAAGGGAGATAGGAGAGAACCAGAGGTCGGGCTGGACGGCATAGCGTTTAGCAATCGGGCAACGTAGTCGGGGAAAAGATGGCGTACCTGATTCAACAAAGGAACCAGTTCCAGCCCATTTTCCACAAATACGCGGATGTAATGTTCCTGTTTAGCTGCCGTCAGGGCGCGGATGAGTGCTTTTTGCGCGGCAGCTTCCTGTTTCTGTGCAGCCCAGGCCAGGGCTTGCAGCACATGAGCCTCAACCACAAGACGGATGCGCCCAATAGCTTCAAATTGGCGCGTGGCTTCTTCCAGCAAATCCAGCGCTGCCCCTGTCTGTCCTTGCGCCAGCCAGATACGCGCTAAAAGGAGGTCTGCTGATTGCGCCAACAGCGGCGTCAGGCTGCCAGTTCCACTGGCGCGCTGGTGGGCATATTTGTCCGCCCAGGCCGCCGCCCCCGTGAGGTTCCCCCAGGCTAATTCATATCTGGCCTGGTGCATGGCGATCTGCGCCGAAACGATCGCCGATTGCAGTGGGACAGCCGCTGCTGCTGCCAGGTCCAACGCCTCTCGCGCCGCCTTCTGTTCCCCTTGGGCTGCCATCGCTGCCACCAGTTTCAAATAGCCGTCTACCAGCGCCAGCAGCATATGGCCGGACTGCGCCAGTTCAATCTCTTGTCGCGCGCAAGCGGCAGCCTGCGCCAGATCATTCCATTCCCAGTACAAATCGCTTAGATGACCGAAAACCTCGCCGCTCATGACCAATGGCTCATAACCGGCAGCCTGGGCCCGCTGCCGGATGGATTCGTAAGTTTGCCACGCCTGATGCAGCCGCCCCTGCATGATTTGAATACTGGCCATGCGATAAAGCGGCAAATGCCCCATAAAGACATTGCCCAGCTTTTCAAACTGCTGTCTGGCCTGGGAGTAGGCTTCCAAAGCGGCATCCAGTTCGCCTTGATAGCGATGCGCATTCCCCAATGCTTGATGAGCGGCCGCCAGGCTGAGGCTGTCTGCCGGGTCAATCATGGTCAGAGCTTGCGTCGCCCATTCGATGCCCTTTTCTGGCTGACCATAAAGAGAAGCGTAGATAGCCTGTACCGCCAGAATCTCGCCTTGAAAAGCCTCATCTATCTGTGGCAGTTGTTTGCTGATGCCGGCAATAATCTGCCGCAACTGCGGTTCATTCCCCTCATAAACGCGGCACCAGGCCGCCGCCAGCCGCAGTCGCGGCGACTGGAACTCTTCAGGCAGAGCAGCCAACCATTTTTGCAAAGAGACTAACAGCGCCTGCGCCAGAAAGGTCTTGTAAGTCCGCGTCAGCAGGCTGGCCATAAAGGCGTAATCTTGGGCCGCCAGGGCATTCCGCATGGCATCTTGTATAAGCTCCTGGCTGGCATACCAGTTCGCCGCCCGCCGGTAGCATTCCCGCTGCGCTGCCTCATCCATGTTGGCTAACAGCAGTTCCGCAAAGAGGGGATGGTAACGATACCAGCCACCCTCGTGGTCGAGCGGGGTGATAAACAGGTTGTCCGCCATTAACTGGCGCAGCATAGCGGCGGTGTTGGATTGACCGGTCACAGCGGCGCATAATGGCTCGCAAAACTGTCGCAGAATGGCCGTTTGCTGCAAAAATTGGCGCACTTCTTCAGATTGGTGGCGCAGCACCTCTTCCATCAGGTAGGCAAAAACGTGCTCCCTGACGCCGGCAAAAGTCTGCACCAGCCGCGCCGTGTCCGCTGCCCCGCGCTGCCGCAAGGAAAGAGCCGCCAGTTGTAGGCCCGCCGCCCACCCTTCCGTTTGTTTTGCCACCAGGTGCAAATCCTCTTCGGCAATGCTCAAGGACATCACCTGGGTTAAAAACGTTCCCATTTCCGTCTGGGTCAACCGTAAATCGGCAGCGCGTAGTTCTACCAATCGTCCGGCCACCCGCAAGCGAGCCAATGATAGCGGTGGATCGGCGCGGGTCAGCAGCAGCAGATGCAGTTGTGGCGGTTGGTGTTGCAGCAGATAGTTGAGGCTTTGATGAATGGAGGCCGTGTGAATCCAATGAAAATCATCCAGCACCAGCGTCAGAATTTTGTCTCCGCTGATGAGGCTGCCGATGTCGTTGATCAGCAATGTCACGGCTGTTTCCAGAGAAATCCTGTTGATCGCGGTCAGAGCGGCCTGGGTGCGCCGGCCCAGGCGGTCATCCACCATCTGCACGGCGGCTACAAGATAGCGCCAGAATAGCACAGGATCATTATCTTGCTCATCCAACGTCAGCCAGGCTACCGGGTCCTCTTGCTGTTGCACCCACTCTGTAACCAGTGTGGTTTTGCCAAACCCGGCTGGCGCGGACAACAGGGTGAGGTATCCATTGGGGCGGGGGTGTAGTTGGTTGGTGAGGCGGGGGCGAGAGAGCAGCGTTAACGTCGAACCGGGTACGCGCAGCTTGGTATGCAGCAATGGACTTCCTGCCGATAGGGGATCAAGGGATAACGACTGTTCTATTTCTGCCATATCTCGTATCAGGCATGCGCCTGGAATGAAGCCTTACATTCCAACCAGTAGGATACGAGAAATCTGGCGCGGCTATATAGTGATAAATGTAACCTTACGGGGCTATGGGAATCATGAATGCTGTGGCCATATCCAGCAAACCATGAACGACCACCAGATAAGGCAGCAGTTGGGGTCGCCAGCGCAGCAGCAAACCCACCAAAAGGGCAAAGGGCAGGTACATGAGCAAACGCCAGGCAAGGAAAGGGCTGTCAAAAATCAATGGTAAGGTGACGTGCTGCGCTGCCAGAAACAACGAAGCCAACAACGTCGCCAGCCAGCGCCGCCCGGTTTGCGCTTCCAGCCGCGGCATAGAATAAGCAAAATAGGTCGGCAGTTCTGCCAGAGCCATGGTGACCGGAAACAGGATGATTGCCAGAGTGAAGCCCCATGCCGGCAGTGGCTGCAAAAACAATTCCAAAGCCGCTGCTTGTGTGCCAAAAAGCCATGTTGCTGTCAGGATATTTGGCAGGAAAGCGACAGGCCCGGCGACAATGAGCGTGCCCAATAAGATGAGCAGGTCTTTTTTCATGGTCTGGCGCTGGATGTGAAAGATTTCGCTAAAGCGCCGGCCCTCTTGCTGGTACAGATGCCCTAGGAGTCCCAGGCAAACCAGGTTGGTCAAGGTAGCCGTTATGGGCCACCATGCCGCCGCCGCCAGCCAGGCATCTGATACCTGCCCCAGCGCCAGAATAACGGCTATAACCATCTGCCAGAAAGCAAACAGCGCCAGCCGTGCCGGCAGCATTAACCAGGGCCAACGATTACTCCGCTGTAGCGTGGCTGTAATGACCATTTTCTCTCTCCGTAGAACAAATTACCGATTTGTCCCCCCATCATGGAATTGCTGCGGCCCTTCGTGGTTGGTTAGCGAGCAAGATCAGCAGCATCGTTAGAAGTAACGCATACCGCGCGTTCATTTTAGACTCTCGTTACGTTGCCAGTAGAGCCGCCGTTAGGAACGTGAAGATAGCGATGTCGCTCAGAAAATGAATCCACCACGTCCAGAAAAGGCCGCGCGTCTCCACCATGCCTTTGCCCAAAATCCAGCCCATAAAGATGGAAAGTATCCCCCCCACTACCCCGCCGGGCGTGCCAAAGTAATGGGCGATGCCAAAGAAGTAAGCCGCCAGCCATAACGCCCGTTTACTGCCGCTCACCGGTTCCAGCGTGGCCAGCATCGGCGAGCGGTAGGTAATTTCCTCATTGAAAGCATTAAGCGCCGCATAAAACAGGATGGAGGGCAAGATAGGTATAACCTTCAGCATCAAATCGCCGCTTGGGCGCAGTCCCAGATACTGCACCACCGCCAATGCAATGGCAATGTAAAATCCCCATTGCAGCCCAAATAGTGGCCACGGGTTGCGTTTAGGAAAGCCGAGCAGGGGGACCGGTTCAATAGGGGCGCGCAGATGGCCACGTGTCAGGAAGAAATCGCGCCGTTTGTAACCCAGCATGAGCAGCACGCCGATCATCACCAGGGCCACGACCAGTTTGCCTGTTTGCTCAGCCTGCATTCGCTCGTCAAAAACGCTGTTGCCAAACAGCCCTTGTAGGGCCGGCCAGGTGAAATTGAAGCGCAGGCGCAGTTCCATCAGGCCGAAGAAAGCAAACATGACCACGAAGAAATTGCGCAGCGGTCGCACCACTTTCCACACCCATGTACTCAACATCAGGGCCAACAGCAGGCCCATTTTGGCATAAGTCAGCCACGCCGGGCTACTGCCGATCAGCTCAATCCAGACAATGTCTGGCAAGGCGCTAATCAGCAGCGTCACCACCCAGGCCAGAATGGTCAGATCGCGGCTGCTCTCTTTTACCAGATACGGATTTTCCGCCAGGCGGATTGATTGATTCATAACCAGTTCTCCTTACACGAATAGTGTGACAGAAAATTGCCCCGCCTGCCTCTAACTTAGGTTATGCTGCCGGTTATGTTTGCCGAATATAACCAAAGGTAGGCGACAAACAGCCTTATTTGCTGCTATGCTCACCTTCGTGAGGCCTCATGAAGCGCGGCAAATCTGGGCAAATGCGGCTTGCCCTCCGAACTTGACTTATCAGGAGGATATTACATTGACGACGCAACCTGTTCTCATGACGACAACAAGCCAGGCAAAGAAACGGCAGCCTGGTCGTTTCTGGCGCATTCTGGCCGTCCTGGTGGCCGTTTGGATAGTCGTAACAGCCATTTACCTGCTGTTCCTCTGGCCCTGGATGCGCACCTGGGGTGCAACCAAAGCAGAGGTTAACGCTACCCTGCCGGGTGATGACATCGTGCCGGCAGCCAACCTGCACACAACCAAAGGTATTACGATTCAAGCGCCGCCGGAAGTCGTTTATCCCTGGCTGCTGCAAATCGGCGTGGATCGCGGCGGCATGTACAGCTACGACTGGCTGGAAAATCTTT
>CAZDSN010000284.1:0-5737 GCA_964507675.1 uncultured Ardenticatenaceae bacterium
CAGACGCCCAATGAGGCCGATGTTCGGGCCTTCTGGCGTTTCGATGGGGCAAATCCGGCCGTAGTGGCTGTGGTGCACGTCGCGCACTTCAAAGCCGGCCCGCTCTCGTCGCAGGCCGCCTGGCCCCAGGGCGGACAGAGTGCGCTTGTGCGTCAATTCTGCCAGGGGGTTAGCCTGCTCCATAAACTGGCTCAATTGGGAGCTGCCAAAGAACTCGCGGATGGCGGCTACTACCGGGCGGATGTTGATCAGCGTCACGGGGGTGATAGAGTCCGATTCGCGGATAGACATGCGTTCTTTTACCACCCGTTCCATGCGGCGCAGGCCCACGCGCAGTTTGGCTTGCAGCAGTTCGCCCACTGTTTTAACGCGGCGATTGCCCAGGTGGTCAATGTCGTCCGGCCCTTCCAACCCGTTGTTAATCATGATCATGCGCTCGACCAGACGCACAATGTCGTGTTGGGTAATGGTGCGATGGTCCAGGGGTACGACGTCTTGCAGAGCCAGCTTCTTATCTAATTTGTAGCGCCCGACGCGCGCCAGGTCATAACGCCGCTTGTCGAACAACTGCTCATACAAATATTGTTGGGCGTTGTCCAGAGTGGGCGGGTCCCCCGGGCGCATACGCTTGTAGAACTCAATCAGCGCCTGTTCCGGCAGCGATTTTTCCAGTTCCCACGGAGGTTCTTGCTCAATGCTGCCTTGAATGTACTGGTGCTCTCCGTTGGTATCCACGTGCGCAAACAAAGATAGCAGTTCCTCGTCGGAGCCATCTTTTAGCAGGCGATTCCCCAGGCCGTCATCTACGGCGGCCATAGCCCGCAGGAAGAGGGTGACAGGAACAGTACGTTTGCGGTTGAACTTAACGGTCAGGTAGTCCGTTTTACGGGTTTCAAATTCCATCCACGCGCCGCGATCGGGGATCAGCTTGCCCATCGCCAGCGGCCGGCCGGTGGCCCGCTCTTCCTGGATTTCAAAGTATGCGCCAGGCGAGCGAATAAGCTGGCTGACCACGACGCGCTCGGTGCCGTTGATAATAAAAGTGCCGGCATCCGTCATCAAAGGGAAATCCCCCATGAAAATATCTTGTACCACTGGCTGGTCAATGTCGGTGCTGTACAGCAGCACTTTCACGGACAAAGGCGCAGAGTAGCTCATATCGCGTTCGACGCATTCTTCTACACTGTACTTGGGTTCGCCAAACCAGTAATTGAGATCAAATCCTTCGACCTCGGGTAGACTGCAAGGGAAAAACAGACGCAGATTCCCGTTGTAGCTGGTAATGGGTGAAATTTCCTCGAACAGTTCTGCCAGGCTTTCTTTGCGAAAGTTTTCAAATGACTCCAACTGAACGTCTATCAAGCGCGGCAAATCTAGCGGATCTTTGGTACGTGCGTAGCTCTTAGTAAAAGACTGAGGCATGTGCGTTTCACCTGCTCTTCAAAATAAAGGGGGTTACGGCCAAAAAAACCTATGGCTGAATCTTACGACACAAAAGGGTGCAACTTATTTGTTGCACCCGCTGCTGCCATGAGTGAGTTCATGTCCATGCGCGCCATTATGCTGTCAACGAAATGCACAATAATGCGAAACTACATTATAACATGGGGGAACGGTTTGTCAAGCCCTGATACACGCTCAGAATCGTCTGGCTGGCGGCGCGCCAGCTAAATTTCTCACTGGCGCGCTGGCGCAGCGCCTGGCCCACTGCCTGGCGGCGGGCAGGATCGGCGCACAAAGCCAGAATGGCCTGCGCCAGGCCGTTTATATCCCCCACCGGCACATACACGCCCCACTCCCCCAGGTATTCACGATGGACGCCGGTGTCATAAGCCACCACGGGTTGAGCCAGGGCCATATAGTTCAACACTTTGCCACTGCCTTCCGTCATGGACATCTTGGGCGAAATGGCTACGTCGCCTACGGCCAGAAAGCCAGGGGCATCGCGATAGTAATCTACCCGCCCGGTGAAGGTGACGTGGCTGGCCACATCCAGGTCGCGAGCCATTGCCTGATAATGATCCACGTGGGGAAAGCCCATGATCAGAAAGTGGATGTCGTGCCCACTTTTCTTGAGTTGGGCCGCGGCTTGCAGCAGGTGATCCGTGCCTTGATAATCAGCCAGCAGTCCCAGATAGGCCACCACCGGACGGTTGGGGGGAATACCCAATCGCTGCCGCTGCTGTTGCTTTTGCCCGTCGGTGAAGCGGGCGGGGTTGAACTGCTCCAGGTTGGCGCAGTCGGGCAGAGGGTGGATGATATTGGTTGGTACCTGAAACCGGTTTATCAATAACTCCTGGGCGCGCAGCGAACTGGTCAGCACGGCATCTGGCAGGCGACCGGCAATCAGCTTTTCCAGGCGAAACACCCAGGGATAAAACGCGCCATCGGGATTGAGAAAATGGTGGTCCACCATCTCCCCTGTCAGGCTGCCCTGGAAGTCAAACACCAGCGGCGTGCGCCCCAGCCTGGCCAGTAGCCAGCCAATTAACGCGCCTTCGTGCATGTGGCCGTGGACAATGTCCGGTTTGACTTGCCCCATGACGCGCAGCGCCGTGGCCGCCAGGTAGACGTCAAACGCTAACTTATGCCGTGAGGAGCCTACCTCGTAGCTGGCATGCCAGGGCAGGGCGCGGGTGCGGTGGATGGTCAACCCCGGCACATCCCTGCCCTGATAATAGGTAACGATGGTTACCCGATGCCCCAGACTTTGCAAGCCGCGCGCTTCTTCCAGAATGCGAATGTGCCCCCCATAGTCGGCAAAAAAGGAGGTGGGAGCCACCATCAGAATATTAAAGGGTGTTGGAGGCATGATGAGGGGCGGGGTGTCACTTATCTTTCTGCTGGCGGCGGCTGCCCAACAGACGTTCGCGGATGGTCAGTGGATCGGCGCTGGGGAGCGGGAGTTCCTGCCAGTCATTGTGCGCGCGCTGCTGCAGCCACTCTGTGCGCGCTGCCGCCGTTTGCTGCAAGAGCGCCGTCAGGGTTTCTGCTTCTTCCTGATAAAGCTGGCGGCGCAGCACGCGCAGTTCGCCGATGAGGCTGTCCAGCCAGCGCAGGGCAGCCGTTTTGTTTTGCAAGGCCAGGTAGCCCAGGTCAGGATTATGCAGCGGGGCCGTACTCAGGGCAAAATCTGCCCCGGCAAAGCGCAGCATGTCGCGCCAGCCGGTGGCCTGGTTGATGGCCCGGAAGAGAGCCGCCGCCAGCAGTCCAGGCAGCGTATCCAGCCCTTGTTCCAGGCTGTCGTATTCCTCGGGGTTGAGAAAATAAGGCTGCGCCCCCAGGAGCAGGCCCAGGTTGACGGCAGTTTCAACGGCTTTCTCTGCGGCGCTGGCTGCCGGCATGAAGCACATCACCGACTGCCGGAACAGGTCTGGGGTGGCTGCTTCCAGCCCCGTGCGCCCATCAGCCAGGGCGCTGGCCGCCAGCACAGGCCGCACGCCGACGTAATGTCCCTGCGGCAAATAGGCCTCCGCCCATTTTTGCCCCTGGCTCTTGACTGGCGAAGCATCCAGCACCAGGGCGTGTGGTTGGAGGTCCTGGCCGATCTGGCGCAGAGTATGTTCCAGATCGGATGCCGGCACAGACAAAACCACAATGTCCGCCTCCGCCACAGCGTTAATCAGATTCCACCGGCTTTCATCCACAATCCCCCGCTGCTGCGCCTCCCTCCCCAGCCGCTTATCCTTATCAAAGCCCAGCACCTTTAACTTCAACTCTGGCCGCTTCAAAGCCAGCCCCATCGAAGCGCTGACTCGATTCAACCCAACCAATGCCACCGTCTGTGCGCGCATAAACACCCTATCTTAAATGTCCTATCTCACGTGGCGCGGGCATCTTGCCCGCCCAAAGTAGTAGCGCGGGCATCTTGCCCGCTCCCGCTATCCTACCACCATAACCCCACACAGCAACCGCAACGCCTGCCCCAAAAATCTGCGCAATCTGGGTTCCATTTCTGCCCTAAAAATCGGCGCAATCTGCGTTCTATTATTTACGGCGCCACCGTACCCCGCCCCAACGACACCCACACCGCCTGCGCCGCGATTCGTTCATCCAGGATGGGCAGGGGGCGCTGGCTGAAGGTATCGTAGAGCCGCAGCAGCCCCTCCACGCTTTGCCCAGGGACCGCTGCCGCCCCCGTTTGCAGCCAATGGGGATCGCGCACCTGGCTGCCGCGTATCCATTTTAATGTAGGGATGCCGCCCAATGCCGGCACGCCATCCGCCAGATCCCACCACGCCCAATGAAACCCATCCGCTTCATATCCCACCAGCCGCACCGATACCACCAGGTCCCGCTGCACCACGCCCTGGCTGCGGAAACGGGGCGCAACCGTCACCGCCTGGCCTGGCGACAAGACCCCATCTGCCGCCAGCCCGCCCCCACTCCACACAATCCCCTGCCCAAACGGGACGTAATGCTGCCCATCCGGCGGTTCCAGGCGCAGCGGCAACCACCGTCCCCACGGCCCAAACCACACAGGTAGCCCTGGCTCTTGCGGATTCACGTTATCCCGCACTTCCGTCTGGTATCCCTGGTCCGTCTGCCAGTGCAAATAGAGGCGGCTCTGTCCCGGCATAGTCGTGTCCCAATCATACCCCACCAGCCGCAGCAGCGGACGACCGCTGGGGACGGTGCGGTAGACCGGATGCGCCGTATAAGGCGCTTGCTGGCTGGCCGTCAGCATCACAGTGGCAATAGCGGTGGGCGGTTCATCTGCCCCTGCCGCTCCCAACAGGACCGTCATCTCGCCGGGCGTGCCGCCTGGGCGCGGCGTCAGCCGGAACTGGGTCAGCGTAATCCCCTCGTTTGCCGCTGCCGTCTCGTCCGCCTGCGCGATCAATCCGCTCCACTCCTGCACGCCATGCGCGTACAGCCCCAGCGGCGCCGCCGCGCTGCCTGTAGGCGACCAGGCTGCCGTCAACACAATTTCCTGCCCCACAACCGGCGTAGACGGCTGCAGGGCGTAGCCCAGAAAATGCGCGTTCCCCAGGCGCACATCCAGCGGCGTGAACGACGGCGGCAGACTGGCGCGCGGCGTCTGGCGGAACCAGAAAGCCTCGCCCATTGGCTCTGGCGGCGGCAAGTGCGTATAGGCGTCGGCGTCATACCAGGTGGCGATCACCTCTCGCCCGGCAACCAACTCTGCTTGAATCTCGTTGGCCCACGTCTGGGCATACGGCTCCCCGCCAGGGGCTACGTAGCGGATACGCAAATCAGGTCGTAGAGCCAATACCTGCTGGCTGTACCAGAGCGGCGTCACCCAATGCCAGTTAGCCAGGACGGTGCTGTCTGGCGGCGCGTTTTCTAAGATATAATTCGTGTAGTCAATAGTATCGAAAGAAGGATTGACGCTAAAGCTGCCGTAATGCTGCTCCGCCTGCACGCCGCCAGCCAGGAACAACCCCGCCGCCAGCAGCGCTGTCGCCATCCGCCGCGCCACACTCTGCGCGCCCGCCGCCGCATTCAAGGCGCAGCCTAGACAGAGGGCCAGGGGGACGTATGCCGGCATCATATACTCCACCGTCTGCGGCGCGCGGTAAGCAGCCGTCACCAACGTGTGCAGCAGGAAGCTGCCCCCTACCGCCAGCGCCAGGCGGCGGTTCTGCCGCCCCAGCCACAGCAGCCCCAGGGCCATGCCGGCCAACAGCCACGGCGAGAATTGAAAAGTGAGGACGTTCACCATCACGCCCAGCCGCTGCCACAAAATGGCCGGCTGGCGAAAATAAAAGAAATC
>CAZDSN010000285.1:0-1309 GCA_964507675.1 uncultured Ardenticatenaceae bacterium
GGGAAAGGTCAACGGTTAACCGCCAGGGGGAGACGCTAAACTATATCTACTTCATCCACCACTCCCACCACCACTGCCCGCACAGGCGCCACCTTTCGTTCCAAAATCTGGCGCGCACCATTGCCTTCGTCCATCACCAGCACCCGGTCGCCCACCCCCGCCTGCACCACATCCACACAGATGTCGTATTCGCCTGTGGGTTCACCATCCAACCCCAGCCGGTCCACCAGCAGCAGCTTACGCCCGGAAAAGGCCTCATGCTTAATAGTAGCCACCACCGTCCCTGCCACCTTACCAATATACATCCTTCTACCTTCTTTCCTCTTCTTCCCGCTACCTTCTTCCCTCTACCTTTTTCCTTCTACCTTCTTCCTTCTTCCCTCTTCCTTCTCCAGCGTCACCTCATCCACAATGCCCACAATGGCATGATCCACGGGCACAAAAGTAATGGGCAGCGCCTGCGCCGCCTCGCGGCTGCCCACGATAAAAACCAATTCGTCCGGCCCGGCCTGCGCCGTGGCGTCTGCCGCCACCACCGGTTCCCCGGTGGGCTGGCGCCGCTTATCCAGCGGCTGCACGATCAGGAATTTAATGCCGGCAAGTCCTTCATACTGCCGGGTAGCCACAACGGTACCAATAACGCGCGCTAGTTGCATCAGATTAGCTCAGATTCCAATCAAAATGGCCGCCAAAGCGGCCAACGTGAACGTTGGGGCGCATGTCAGGGTGGAGCTGCGAAATGACCACCTGGCGCAGCAGGTGCGCTTGGGCTGCCGCGGCAGCGACAGCCACCGCTGCTTCCACGTCAGCCACTAACCCGCTGAAGAAAGCCACCCCTTTGCCGCCCAGCCCATCAGCCAGGCGTAGCTGGACAAGATCCACTTCTGTGTTTTTCATGCCGGCATCTGCCGCCCGGATCACCGCCGCCACTGTATGCGTCTCCACAATTCCCAACGCATCGGCTGCCGGAAGCTGTTGCTGCTGGCTGCCTGCGGCAGCGGCCAGGCCGCGCACCACCGCCGGATGCACATTCGGCAAAAACACCAGGTCGCGTAAATCCGCCTGCCCCGCCGCCTGCCCCGCCTTTACGGCTTCCTCCACCGCCGCCACATCGCCAGTTACCAACACCAGATAATGGCCGGGCTGCACCGTGCCTGTCTGGATAGAAGCTACAGGCGCGTGTTTCACCATGGCGTCGCCAGCGACAATGCCGGCAGCAATGCTGCTAAATTCCAAAAGGGCCAGAGCGGGAAAATCCATAAACGTGTACGTTATCCGTCATTCATGATGCCGTTGGCGCCACCCGCTG
>CAZDSN010000285.1:1409-5730 GCA_964507675.1 uncultured Ardenticatenaceae bacterium
GAATGCGGGGTGGTTAAGGCCAGCGGCGTACCCTGCATTAACGCCCGCGCCTGGTTAGGGTCGTAGCCCACCTGAAAGCTAATGGGCTGGCGCAGGCCCCTTTCCACCACGTCCGGCGGCAGCAGCGCATTTGTCGTTATCTGGTTGAGCAAAAACACCTTGACGGCGGTGTCAGACGTCATCGTCTGCAAAAGCCGCTGCCCGGACAGGGCCATGCGCATGGAAATAACGTCAGGCGTCACCACGTGCAGCACCATATCGGAACTGCCCAGGGCCGCCTGCGCCGCCGGGCTACGCAGCGGCGGCAGATCAATCACCACGTAATCCATCTGCTGCCGCAGCAGTTGCAGCCACCGTGCCGCGCTCTCGGCTGCCGGCAAAGATGGCGGTTGCGGCGCGGTGGGGGCAGCCAACAGGCGTAAGCCTGAGGAGTGGTCCAGCAGTTTCGCGCTCAACTGCATCCAATCAACCTCATCTGGCAGCGGCTGCAAGCCAGCCGGCGGCAAATCAGCCCAAGACGCTGTTGTTTGCAGGCGCAAATGGAACACCGCCTGGCCGCCTGACGGCGAAAGCTCCACCAGGCAAACAGTGCGGCCGCCTTGCGCCTGTAAAGCCGCCGCCAGATTGACGGCCAGCGTCGTACGCCCCACGCCGCCGCGCAGGCTAAAAAAGCTGAGGACAAACCCTTCTTCGGGCGTGCGGCTGGTTGTTGGCCGGCGCGACAGGATTTCGTCAATCCGCTGCAACAGGGAATTTGCCATGACGGGTTTGCTCACATAATCTGTCGCCCCGCTCTGCAATCCGGCCTGGCGATCCACTTCTTGCGAACGCGCTGATAAAATCAGGATGGGCAAATCTACCAGGGCCTCTTGCGCCCGCACCTGCCGGCATAATTCATACCCGCTCATCCCCGGCATCATCACATCCAGCAGCACCATGTCCGGCTTCTGCGCCACAATTTGCGCCAATCCTTGCTGTGGATCATTTACCAAAATAGACCGGTGTCCCCCCCGCTGCAGCATCATGCCCAAAACTTGCAGCATCTGCTCATCATCATCAATGACCAGAATATCAGCCATCAGCGGCGCTCCTCAATGCCTAACGCCCCCACCTGCGCCGCATCCACCATAATCAAATCACCCTGATAAATTATCTGCGGGTAAAGCGCAGCCACCGCCGTGGCGGCGAAGACAAATAGATAACGGCTGATCGCCTGCGTCATCAGCAGCGCCGGCGACACCTTGCCATCATGGCGCAGTTCGCCCCGGATTTCAAACGCCGGAACCGTTAGAAAAACAGGCACAGGGCGGCCACGGGTGTAAACGGACTGCGCATGATGCGAGCCCATAGGCAGCCCCTCGCGCCTGTCCTGCAAGACAACAAACTTGACATTGTCTTTGCGCAAGGCGCAGCGCGTATAGTTTGCCGTGATTTCCGCCGGCTGGTTCACGCGCGAAATATAAGCGTCTTCGACCTCCAGATAGTTGCTGCTGCTGTCGGCCAACTCCGCGTGCAGCCCCCGAATGCCCACCGCCATCTGGCAGCTAATCCGGTGGGCGTCAGTGAAAATCTCCAGTTGAATGCGGTTTGGTCCCGTCAAACTGGTCATGGAATTGCCTGGGAGCCATCCTCATCAGTTGCGCTTCTTCGCAAAACGTGAGCCTTCTTAGTACAGCGTTGCATAAGTTTTTTCCGAGTTTGCGCCAATTCTACCCCTGGCAGGAAGTCGGAGCAGATTGGCGCAAAGCTGTACTTCGTACAGGATTGCACAAGTACGTTCCGTGAACCGGCTAAAGCCTCGACTCTGGAGTGGACGCTTTAGCCGGTTCTGGAAAGCGAAACAAATTTACGCAACAGTGTACTTAGCAAGTAGCTCTGCATCCGACCGTGGTGGGTGTCAGCCCTGCCTGCGGCAGGGCTGACACCCACTTTGATGAGCAATTTTGGGCGCGTACGCGCCCAAAATTGCCCACAACCGGCATTGTGCAGGTCACCTGTCATGGCAAAAATAGTTAAACTATGCGGAAAGAATCAACCAGGGTGCAGCGGCGCAGCCGGCTAAAACTGCGCGGGCCGGTCAAGCCCTCGCCTGTCGGGCTGGCAATAGTAAAAGAACAAAACCCCTCGCCGCCATATCCCAATCCTGCCAGGCAGGGACCATTCTTCACAAAGATGCTGCAGTTGATTTCACGGGCCATGCGACTGAGATTGTCCAGATTCTTAGAATGCATCACAGCCGTGTGGCGGAAGCCATGCTCGGCGGCCACCGCCAGATCAATCGCTTCATCCGCATTGGCCACCCGCACCACCGGCATGATGGGCATCATCTGTTCTGACCAGACCGCCGGGTGCATTTTATCTACTTCGGCCACAATCTGGCGCACTTCGGGGCCGGCGCTGATGCCGATTTCCGCCAGCAGCACGGCGGCGTTCTTGCCAATAAACGCCTTGTTCATGTCTGCATATTTACCCGGACCGCGGTCTTTGACAATGACCGCCCGCCACAAACGGTCAAACTGCCACCGGTTTAGCTTAACGGCTCCGTAGCGCGTCATAGCCTGGATCAGGTCGTCGCATATAGCGGCTACCGCAAAGGTTTCTTTTTCCGTGGTACAAACAATGTTGTTGTCAAACGACCCGCCAATAACGATATCCCGGCCCGCCTGTTCAATATCCGCCGTCTCATCCACCACCACCGGCGGGTTGCCCGGTCCGGCGCACACGGCGCGCTTGCCGCTACGCATGGCCGCGCGCACCACCGGCGCGCCGCCGGTGACCACTAACAGGCGAATGCCGGCATGTTCCATTAAAGCGGTAGCCGTTTCCAGCGTCGGTTCGGCAACTGCCGCCAGCAAATTGGCCGGGCCGCCGGCCCGTTGGATAGCCTGGTTCAGGATTTGTACCGTGCGGTTAGAGGCCCCTTTGGCGCTGGGGTGGGCGTTGAAGACGGCGGCGTTGCCGGCAGAAACCATGGCAATGGCATTACAGATGACGGTGCTGGTCGGGTTGGTGCTGGGCGTCAGCGCCCCAATGACGCCATAAGGAGCATACTCAGTAATGGTCAGGCCGCCATCGCCGCTCCATGCCTCCGTTTCCAGCGCTTCTGGCCCTTGCGCTTTATCCGCGTTGAGGATATTCTTCAGCACTTTATCCGCCACCCGTCCCATGCCCGTTTCACTCTGCGCCATTTCCGCCAGCACCGTGGCATACTCCCGCCCTGCCTGGCGCATATGGGCCACCATATCCCGCCGGATCGCCAGCGGCAGCCGGTTCAGCGCGCGAAATGCGCCTTCAGCCGCCGTGACCGCTTCGTCCAGGGTAGGAAATATCCCGTGATCCCCTGCCGCCATTGGCGCGGCTACAGTCCGGGGGCCCCCAATCGCCGGC
The DNA here is from genome assembly GCA_964507675.1 of uncultured Ardenticatenaceae bacterium. Lineage (GTDB taxonomy): Bacteria > Chloroflexota > Anaerolineae > Promineifilales > Promineifilaceae > JAGVTM01. The sequence continues at coordinate 4,797 of CAZDSN010000285.1, forward strand.
GTAACCGCCGCCGGCGCGGGCGCTCCTGCCGGCTGCCCCACCTCCCGCATCACCCGATCAATAATCGCTTGAATCTGGCCGTCATCCATCATACGCCCGACCTTTCTTCTCCCTTCTTCTTTCTCCCTTCTTACTTCTCTTCCCCTTTCCGATACCTTTCCTGCCCATCCACTTCCCAGGTATCCACAATAGCCATGATCACGGCATCGCACGGGCGTTTATCCGTAAACACCGTCTGGCGGGCGGAACTACCCGTAGCCACCATCACCACTTCGTGCAAGCCGGCGCCCACGGCATCGGCGGCCACCACGTAACCAGTTGTATCGTCGCCGTCAACGGTCAGCCGGCGCACCACCAGAAACTTGAGGCCGTCGAGCGAGGCTTCTTTTTGGGTCGAGACAAGTGTACCTACCACTTTACCGAGAAACATGGGAGTTCCTTCTGGTTGGCGGAGGGAAAATGCCGGCACAAAACCGCACCACCGCGCCTGCGCCAGTCGCTATTGCCCGCATTCCCTGCGCCAGCAACCAACTTACTCTTCAGCCGCGTTTTGCCGGCCTAACGGCAAAACCGCATCCACGTTGGCGTGTGGCCGCGGGATCACGTGTACCGACACCACTTCGCCCACCTTCTCTGCGCCGCGTGTGCCGGCTTCTACGGCGGCCTTCACCGCCGCCACGTCGCCGCGCACAATAGCCGTGACAAAGCCGCCGCCCGTCTTTTCATAACCGACCAGCTCTACCCGCGCCGCCTTCACCATGGCGTCAGAGGCCTCAACCATGGCCGCAAAACTCTTACACTCGATCATCCCTAATGCTTCTGCCATACGTTCCTCTCCTTCATAAATCGTAGGACAAAACGCTGTTTTGACCTACGGTGACAGTTCGTTACTCAGATTTTCCTGTCGCCACACGACCAGACACACTCTCAATGG
>CAZDSN010000286.1:0-5704 GCA_964507675.1 uncultured Ardenticatenaceae bacterium
ACCCCAAATCTTTGTGGGGGGCGGGCCGGGCGGGCGGCGGGCCCGACACCCGCTTTTTTATAGGCAGGTTTGGGCGTGTACGCGCCCAAAATTGCCCGGCCATAGGGGGCATTATACCCCGGCAAAGTAACCGCTCAACATTTTGAGGCAAAGAAGGTCAACTTTTGTTAGAAGTTGACCTCCTGGGGCAATCTGCGACAGAGAGCAAAAAAAGCCCCTGACGCTAATTAACGCCAGGGGCTTTGCGACTACTACGGAATCAATCTAAGCAGAATACTACGGGTAACTTACCCAAAGCTGCCAGGAGCCGGAGCCCTGGTAGGAGCGGATGTACCACAGATAGTAACCAGAAGTGCCACTGTAGGTGATGCTTTCGCTGGACGTGGCGCCGAGAGAACTGGCGACCACACTCCAACCACCCAAAGCGCCGCGCTTCAACAGGTAGAGGTCAAAGTCAGGACCGGTGCCTTCCAGGCAGAGTTCTTGCGTACCAGAACCAGCCGAATACCAGCCATAGTCCACATCGCCCGTGCCGCTGAGGGAACCCGTGAAGTCAGGGGAGCCTTCGCACCCACCTGGGTCACCGCCACCTTCCAGCAGAGAGTAGACTAACAGATTGGGGGAACCACTGCCAGGATTGCCCACAACGCCAGGGGTAGCTGTAGACACAATCTGCGCCCCAGTTGTGGCAGGAGAGTCAGAGGGATGCGCCTGCAGCCAAAGGGCGGCCACGCCAGCTACGTGCGGCGAGGCCATAGAAGTGCCGCTGATAGTGTTCGTGGCGCTGTCGCTGGTATACCAGGCGGAAGTAATGTTCTCACCAGGAGCAAAGACGTCCAGGCAGGAACCGTAGTTCGAGAAGCTGGAGCGATTGTCGTTGCTGTTCGTGGCGCCAACAGTGGTGGCAGCGGCGACACGGGCCGGGGAATAATTGCAGGCATTGGCGTTGGAATTGCCGGCAGCAATCGCATAGAAAACGCCATCGTTAATGGAGTTAATGACCGCGTTATCCATAGAGTTGGACGGGCTGCCACCCAGACTCATGTTGGCCACCGCCGGGGTGCTGCCTGTATGCTGGCTGGTAACCCAGTCCACCCCTTCAATCACGTCAGAGGTAGGACCAGAACCATTGCAGCCCAAAACGCGCACGGAGTAGAATGTCACCTGCTTGGCAACGCCATAGGTGGAACCACCAATCGTGCCAGAAACGTGCGTCCCATGACCGTTGCAGTCCACATAGCCATTGTTGTCGCCTGTGGCATTGTAGCCGCCAGCGACGCGGCCGCCGAACTCATTGTGCGTTGTGCGGATACCCGTGTCAATCGTATAGACCTTGACGCCTGAACCCGTATAGTTGTAAACATACTGGTTGTCCAATGGCAGATTGCGCTGGTCAATGCGATCCAGCCCCCAGGTGGGGTTGGGCTGTACGTCAATGATGCTCATTATCTGGTCCACTTCGACATAGTCAACAGCGGCATTGGCGCGGACCGCATCCAGGGCTTTAGCCGGCAGATAGGCAGCAAAGCCATGCAAAGCATCAGTATAGGTGTGGCCAACTCGACCACCCAAAGCCGTGGCTGCGTCCATGACGTTGGTGGCGCTAACGGCAGTTGTGCCTTTTTTGAAAACAACAATGTATTGATCGGGAATGGCTGTGGGGCTGTCACTGTGCAGCAGTGGGGCTGTTTTGCTGTTAAGCTGAATCGTGTTATCAGCAAAAGAAGGAGCGGCCGAAAAACCGAGTACGACCAGCGCCAGCAAAACGAAAAGGGGCAAAAAGGTTTTGATTCGCATTTTGATACTGAACTCCTTAACTATTACTTTTTTGCGTAATTGTTGGACTAGCACATCAAAGGGTCAATGATTGACTCCAGTAGTACCGAATGATTCAAATACAAGTGAGCATTCTCTTTTTTTTCGTCCACACCTCCTCAGGCAACACAATTGATCAGACTTCTCCGCTATGGGGAAGAACTTAAACTGGTCTTGAACCGTGGCCGTTTATAAGACACTGCGATGTACCATAGACAGCAAAAAACACGCTGTTGCAACGCGCAAGCGTATTATAGTACCTCTTTATCGTGAAACTCTCGTGAACCGCGGTTTGGATCGTTCAAGGAAACGACAGTTTGTGTCTGGTTGTTCGACGAAGGGAAATGAAGCAAACAGGGCGAGTATATCATGGAGCAGCAGCGTCCACAAACAAAATGAGTTACCGCAATTAGGAGTAAAGTCCTGCCTATATCGTAGCAAAATCCAGGCTGCCTGGCCGCATTCTGAAGCACGAAAGAATTGTTAACGAAAGCACACCTGGCTAACCGGAGGCACCTATGCCTTTTGGGAGGCAAAGCTGCCGGCAATTCCCATAAAGACAAACTGGCTACGACGTTTGCTCACGAGCGGCGCGGATCAAATAGTTCATCCAGATGGAGCCACAGCACGCGCGTAAAGCGGAGTGTGAAAGGGGCCAGCAGCAGCAGCGCCACGGCCATCCCCAGTAACATCATCCAGATAGGTAAGTCGTGAATCACAGACCAGACGATGAAGGGGGCAATCGCCAGCATGTCTACCGCATAGGCAAAATAAATAGACATGAGGAAGAAGCCGGTCTCCCGCTCAAATGGGACGCCGCATACCGGGCAGTGGCTGTTCATATGCCATAAGGACGCAAACACTTTACCTTGCAAGCAATGCGAGCAGTGCAGTCTGAAAATGGCCCACAAGCGCAGCATCGTTTAATTCCCCTCCCTGCCATTCGCTAACAGGTCGGCGATGGGTTCCGCCCAGGCCAGCAGATGCTCGTCTGCCTGCCAGTTGGCCGCGATTTGCAATCCCCAGGGGAGTCCATTTTCGGCAAAGCCTGCCGGCACGCTCAGCGTTGGCAGCCCGGCGTGCGTCCAGGGCAGATTCATGATTGGGTCGCCCGTGCTTTCCAGTCCCGCCGGCGCTGTGCCGGGGGCCGGCGGCGACAACCACAAATCCACGCCCGTTGCGACCATCAACGCCGTTAACTCCTGGCGCAGTTGTTGTCGCCCGTAACTTGCCGCCGCCACCCATTCGGGTGCAGCCGCCTGGCCGCGAAGGAGTAAGCCGGCAGTCTTCTGATGATATAGATGACCATACTGCGCATACCAGTCGGCATGCACAGCCGCCGCGTCTGCAGCCATGAGCAAGTTGTGCCGGGCAACAATGTCCGCAAAATCAGGCATGGCCGGTACGCGCTCGATGGTCCAGCCGGCCCGGGACAGGCGCTGGCAAACGCTCTCAAAGTGCGCCAGCGCCGGCGGCGTGGCCGGCTCCAGATAAGCCCCCAGAGGCACGCCCAACACCGGCGGGCGGGTGGGCGCAGCCGGCTGCCAATCGTGACAAAGCTGGGCGGCGACCAGGGAAATGCCCTTTACATCGGGGGCAAATAAGCCAATGTGATCCAATGACGGAGACAAAGGGATGACGCCAGCGCGGGAAATCCGTTCGTAGCTGGGTTTATACCCCACCACCCCGCAAAAAGCGGCGGGACGGCTGATAGAGCCAATGGTTTGTGTGCCTAGAGCCAGCGGGCATAATCCTACGCCGACAGCTGCCGCTGAGCCGCTGCTGGAGCCGCCAGGGGTGTGGCCGGGATGGTGCGGGTTGCGCGTGGGGCCTGGCGCAAAGTAGGCAAACTCCGTGGTGACTGTCTTGCCCAGCACCAGCGCCCCCGCCTCTTTCAACTGCGTCACCACTGTCGCCTCTGGCCCTTGCAACACGTCCGGGGGTAAGCGACTGCCGGCATAGGTAATGAAGCCGTTCACGTGGAAAATGTCCTTCACGCCCACAGGCACGCCAAACAAGGGTGGACGGTCTGCCGGATGCGGATAGCGATTCAACAGCGCTTCTGCTTCCTGCCACAGGCGGTCAAATCGTCCGCCCTCCGGCACAAACGCCAACACAGACGGTTCCCGTGTCTCAAAATAGGCTTCCAGTTCGGCCAGGTAATCCAGCAGCGGCCAGGAGCCGCTGCGCAGTTCCACAATTAATGAAGCAAGCGTTGTTAACATAAGATTTTGGAGAAAAACTAAACCGGGGGAAATGCGGCAACTGCCCCCAGGGGAAATAAACCGTGGGGTCTCTCCGTCAGGAGAGTGAGCCGCTGGCAGCCGCCAGCTTAACGGCGTCTACAATATGTTGGTACCCCGTGCAGCGACACAGATTACCTGACAGCGCTTCGCGAATTTCCGCTTCGGTGGGTGCAGAGTTTTCGGCCAGGAACGGAATGAGCGTCATCAGGATGCCGGGCGTGCAAAAGCCACACTGCAAACCGTGCGCTTCCCAGAAAGCCATTTGCAGCGGGTGCAAATGATTGGCGCTGTCGGCCAACCCTTCGACCGTGCGCAGTTCATGACCATGCGCCTGCACCGCCAGCAGCAAACAGGAGCGCATCGCCTGACCATCAAACAGAATAGTACAAGCGCCACACACGCCATGCTCGCAACCTACGTGCGTTCCGGTCAACCCCAGTTCATGCCGCAAAAAATCGCTCAACAACAAGCGCGGCTCAACCTGGCGCTCATACTCTTTGCCGTTGACGGTTAGTTTGACAGTGTGCATCATTGTCGGCCTTCGGTATTGGGAATCGGTCTATGCCAGATGGCCTGCGCGCGCCGCAGCGGTGGTCAAAGCGCGGCGGGTCAATACGCGGGCCAGGTGGCGCTGGAAATCGGGGCTGGCATGGATGTTGCCGGCAGGATCCATCTCTTGCTCTGCCGCGTAATGGGCAGCAGCTTCAATCGCCGCCGGTGTCAGCAGTTCGTTTTGCAGCAAGCCGGCTGCGCCTTGGGCATCCACAGGGCCGTCTCCTAGATTCAGGTAGACCAGGCGGGCCTGCCGGCATCTTCCCGCCCCATCCAATGTCACCACTGCCGCCACACCAGCCAGGGCATAGTCGCCGCGCCGCCGCGCCACTTCGACAAAAGCCCAGCCGCTGCCGGCAGGCCAGGCGGGAAATTCGATGGCGGTAAGAATCTCGTCAGGGGCTACGTCAACTGTAAAAAGACTCTGGAAAAATGCTTTAGCCTTAACCTGCCGCCGCCCGCGCTCGCTGGCAACCTCAAACACGGCGTCCAGAGCCACGGCGGCCACAGGCAGTTCCGCCGCAGGATCAGCGTGTACCATGCTGCCGCCAATCGTGCCCCGGTTACGGATTTGTGGGTGAGCAATCTGGGGCATGGTCTCCGCTAACAAGGGCGCCAACTGCGCCACGCGCGGGTCCCGTTCTACCTGCGCCTGCCGCGTCATAGCTCCCAGGCGTAGCCCTCCGGCGGATGTCCGTTCAATCCCGCTTAAACCTGCTATCCGGTTCAAATCTATTAAAATCGCCGGCTGCAGCAGGCGAAAATTCATGGCCGGCACCAGGCTCTGCCCACCAGCCAGCAATTTGCCATCGCTGCCATGCGCAGCAGCCAAAGAGAGCGCCTCCACCAGCGAATCGGGCGCGGCATAATCAAACGGAGCGGGTTTCATGAAAAATCCTTTGCGCAATTGGACGTGAGCATACGCTTCATCAAGTGGCGTAATTATTGTGCAACGCTCAGGGGTTGTCAAGATGAGGGGAAAGTGGGAAAGTGGGGAAGCGGAGGGGAAGACCCCTATCCCCCAACCCCCTTCCCCCTCAAGGGGCAGTCCCCCAGGGGGAGGGGGCTTTTCAGAGAGGGCGAGGGGCGCG
>CAZDSN010000287.1:0-5687 GCA_964507675.1 uncultured Ardenticatenaceae bacterium
CGATCTGGCCATGGAGCAGGCGCTCAATCCGCGCCCGGCCAGAACCAGCCTGCCCTGGACAAACAGCGGGCGCCCATTGAACCCTTGACAGAGCATGATATAATTGCCTGGTCAATAGTTGACATGTCAACAATTGATTTTATTCACAACAATGAAAGCCTGAACCTGGCTGCTGCTTATGGATGCAGAAAGTCATGATGGCAAGAAGATTCCTGGCAGGGAGTGGGCAGCAAGATGCCTGCATCATCCAGGAGGTTATCTGACCATCTCTAGTAACCGCGACAGCAGCCGGGGGTGAAGGCAAAGGAATGAAATTATGACGCCACTCGAAGAAAAAATGCCGGCGAAATTACAGCGATTACCTGAATTGGCTTACAACCTGTGGTGGAGTTGGACCCCCGAGGCGCGTAATCTGTTCAAGCGGCTGGATTTAACCTTATGGCGCAGCACACAGCACAATCCGGTGCAAATGCTGCATGAAATCAAACCCGAACGGCTAGAAGCTGCGGCCAACGATGCCGTGTTTTTTCGCCGCTACAACCAGGTGCTCATGCGGATAGACCAGGAGATGTCCAATGGACATAGCTGGTTCCATACCACCTACCCCGAACTTACCGACAAAACTATCGCCTACTTCTCCGCCGAATTTGGACTGCACAATTCGCTGCCCATTTACTCGGGCGGTTTGGGCATCCTGTCCGGGGATCATGCCAAAGAAGCCAGCGACCTGGGGCTGCCCCTCGTTTGCGTCGGCTTTATGTACCCCCAGGGCTACTTCCGCCAACGGATTCCCGCGCATGGCTGGCAAGAAACGGTCTACCAGCAACTGGACATGAACATGGCCCCCATTGCGCCCGTACTGGGCGCGAACGGCCAACCTCTGATGATCAGCGTCCCCATTGGCGGCCGGCACGTTTTCACCCGCGCCTGGAAAGTGGAAGTAGGCCGGACTGCCCTGTATTTAATGGATACGGACGTAGACGAAAATGACCCGTGGGAACGGGAATTGTCAGCGCGGTTGTATTCAGGCGACAATGAGATGCGTATCCGCCAGGAAATTATGCTGGGCATTGGCGGGGTGCGCCTGCTGCGCAAGCTGGGATATTCTCCAGACGCGTGGCACATGAATGAAGGGCACTCGGCCTTTCTGGTGCTGGAACTGATTCGCGAGAAGGTGCAGGCGGGCATGAGCTTCGCTACAGCGGCGGCAGCGGTGCAGCGGCAAACTATCTTTACCACCCACACCCCTGTGCCCGCCGGCCACGACACCTTCCCGTTTCATATGGTGGAGCATTACTTCTCCAATTATTGGGAGGAGATGGGCATCAACCGGGAACAGTTCCTCAGCCTGGGCGAACACCAGGAAACATGGGGGGTCGCCTTCAACATGACCGTGCTGGCGCTGCGGATGTCGGGAATGGCGAATGGGGTGAGCAAACTGCACGGGCAGGTGTCGCGCGCCATGTGGCACGAGGTATGGCTGGATAAGCCAGCCGACGAAGTGCCGATCATCTCTGTGACCAACGGCGTGCACGTTCCCACCTGGATATCCAGCGAAATGAGCGATGAGTTCAATAAATATCTGGGGCCGAATTGGCGGGAACGGCAGGATGACCCGGCCATCTGGGAACGGGTCAAGGATATGCCGGTAGAAGACCTGTGGAATGTGCACCTGGAAATGAAGCGCAAGTTGACCCACTTTCTACGCGAACGGCTGCGCACCCAATGGATTGCCGGCACAGCGGATCCGCTGCAGGTTTTGGTCAACGGACGGCTGTTGGACCCGTATGCGCTGACAATTGGCTTTGCTCGCCGCTTTGCCACTTACAAACGCGCCACGCTCATCTTCAAAGACATGGAACGGCTGCGCCGTATTCTTTTGGATACACACCGTCCGGTACAGATTATTTTTGCCGGCAAAGCACATCCGGCGGACGATCCCGGTAAACGCCTTATCCAGGAAGTTTACAACCTGGCTAAGAACAGCCAGCTTGGCGGCCGCGTGGCTTTTCTGGAAGATTATGACATGCACATGGCCCGCTACCTGACGCAAGGGGTGGACGTGTGGTTGAACACGCCGCGCCGCCCGCGCGAAGCCAGCGGAACCAGTGGCATGAAAGCCTCACTCAACGGCATCCCTAACCTCAGCATCCTGGATGGGTGGTGGGCCGAGGGGTACAACGGCGCCAACGGGTGGGCCATTGGCTCTGAGAAAACGTACGACGATCCCCATGCTCAGGATTTGGCCGACGCCGAGGCCATTTACGACCTGTTGGAACAGGAGATCGTGCCTCTCTTCTACCAGCGCGATCGGGACGACATTCCGCGGGGGTGGATAGAAGTGATGCGCGAAGCGATACGCTCCAATACGCCGCAGTTTAGTATGCAGCGCATGGTGAAGGAATACACGACGAAGTTGTATGTGCCGGCAATTCTGGCCAGCCAGCCAGAAAAGGTGGGCGGTTACTAAAAACTCCCGGAGAAGGTCAACTTCTGTATAGAAGTTGACCTTCTCTCGCATCTCTCATGAAAAAATGGCTGCGGCGTTCTGGCTGCTTTCTCCTCATCCTCATCTGGTTAGTGATCATGTCCCTGCCGCTGCTGGCTGTGGTGATTGCCCGCGGCGGTCAGGTGCGCCTGGGCGCTCAGGAAAGCGCCCACCTGCGCGTCTTTCTGGTGCAGGAAGAGGAGAATAACGGCCTGGGCATCGAATGGATGAGGACCTCAACGCCGGCGCAAGCGCAAAGCGGAGAAAATCGCTGTTGGCTCACCTCTGTCAGTTATTGGCTGTGGGAAGGCCAGGGGGAAAACGTGACGTATTGCCAATGCTTTGATGCTGCCGGCAGCGTCACCAGCAGTTGCTCTCCCTGAAACCGCTTGCCAACAAAACCAGACCGTTCTGTTCGATGCCGCTTCAATCTACAGGTTTTTTGTGATGCAGCCTGGGGATGTGATAGAATATGAGTCAGTATGGATGTCTACACAGACCAACCGTTGGTTGAATTGCTACCGAGCCAGGAACAGTTAAGTCGTGAAGCGGCCTTGCGCCGTTTTAACCGGCTGTACGTCTACACGCCGCTGGCGTTGGGGGCGCTGATTTGTCTGGCCCTGTTGGGTTGGCTGCTGTGGGGAGCAATCATCATCAACTGGTTCTCTGACGCCGACGGGGTAGAAAGCGCGCGCGCGCTGGCATCCGGATTGGCGGACACAATATTCATCGTCATGGCGCTGCCGTGGGCATTGTTCTGTCCGGTGCTGCCGCTGCTATTTTTTGCCGGCATCCTGCGCGGCCGCAAACAGGGAAAGGCGCCCCTACGCCGTTTACAGCGCCTTTTCTGGCGGCTGGATGATCTGCTGCACAGAATTGATCAAAAAGTAAACGACCTGGCCCCGCGCGTTGCCCATTACGTGGTAGCCGGCAACTCCTTTGTCACCCGAATACAGACCACCATCACCCGCCTGGTGCAGCGCCGCCAATAACCCAAACCAACCTGGTTACATCCATGCCCTGGCGCTAACCAGCGCACTCGTCAACCCATTCACAAACTCACGACACGGTAAGGTAAACAAATGGAAAATAACTGGAAACAGAAAACGCTCATCTTGGGGGGGCTGTTGGGGACTATCATCGGCCTGGCTACGGCCTATTTACTCATTCGCACCGCGGAAGAAAAGGGAGATGGTCCCCCTAAAATCGAAACAAAAGATGCGATTAAGGTTGCCGTAGCCACTATTGGCGCAGTCCGAGGCATTGCCTCATTGGGCGAGCGCAAGTAAAGTTAGCCGTGTACACCATCTGTTCCAGCCAATCTGGGGGATTGTCATATGCCACAAATCATTCTGGTTGATGACGATCCGCTGAATGTACAGCTACTCAAGCTCTTGCTGGAAATGGAAGGTTACGACGTCACCACGGCTAGAGACACCCGCCACGCCAAAGCGTGCATTACCAATCAGGTAAATGCTTTCGTTATTGATTATCAGCTTGGCGGCCACGAAACCGGGCTGCAATTAGTACAAGACATTCGCGCTGCGCATACCGCCGCCGATCCAGCTACCCTCATTATTGTGACTTCAGGGAACCAGCAGTGGAGCCAGGCTGTTCTTGAAGCTGGCGCCAATCGTTTTTTATTGAAGCCCTTTCCTCCCGGTGAACTCACCACCGAACTCAGAAGTTTATTAACATAGGCACAATCCAAAATGGCTAGTAACTCGGGCAAGCATAAGCCCAAAACGAAAAACACAGCCCGCCAATGGCGGCGCATTGACCTTCATTTACACACCCCTGGTTCAGAAGATTACCAGGAACCTCAGGTAAGCTATTTAGACATCCTTCGCCAGGCAGAAATTCGCGGACTGGATATTATTGCTTTCACCGATCACAACAGCGTGGCAGGTTTTGCCGCCATGAAAAAGGAGATCGAAAAACTGTTGTGGTTGGAAGAACTCGGCCGGGCCGAGCCGGACGAAAAACGGCGGTTGGAAGAGTACCGGCGGCTGCTAAACAAGATTCTGGTGCTGCCAGGATTTGAGTTTACAGCGATGTTTGGTTTCCACATCTTAGGCATTTTCCCGCAAGACACCTCCATGAACTATCTGGAGCACTTGCTGCTGACGCTCAACGTCCCGCCCGACATCATGAGCAAAGGCAAGACGACCGCAGGCGCTACCAGCGACGTCCTCACCGCTTACCGCGTCATTGACCAGGCGGGCGGCATCGTCATTGCTGCTCATGCCAACTCCGGCAACGGCGTGGCTATGCGCGGTCTGGATTTTGGCGGCCAGACGCGCATTGCCTACACGCAAGATGTGCACCTCCATACGCTGGAAGTCACCGACCTGGAAAAACGGGGAAATTATACCACCCGCCGCTTTCTCGATGGGTCCAAACCGGAATACCCACGCCCCATGCGCTGCATCCAGGGTTCCGATGCGCACCGGCTGGCGCGCGACCCCAAATCCCCCAAATCGCTGGGCGTGGGCGAACGGGTAACCGAGATTTTTCTGGAAGCGGTCACATTTGAGGCGCTGGCCGATGTGCTTAAAGGGAATGATCTTTCGCTTACCCGCCCCTTCCGCGGCCGGGCCGAACCGCTGGACTTCGTACAGATGGCCCGCGAAGAAGGGCCTTCCATTGTGCAAGCGTTCCATGAAAGTATGCTGCAGCGCGGCGGCTATCAGGACCGTATCTTGCAAGATATTTGCGCTATGGCGAACACCAACGGCGGCACTATCTACATAGGCGTATCGGACAATCCCAAGGATGCGCCGGTGGGCGTCAACGACGTGCAGCGATCCATTGAACGGCTGCAAGCAAAGATGGCCGACCGTTTCAGGCCAGAACCAGAGTTAACCATAGACGAATTGCTCTCCAAAGGGCGACACGTGGTACGCATTGTGGTGCGCGCCGGCACAGACATTCCCTATGCTCTGGATGAAAACAAATTCTTTGTGCGCGACGAGGCCGAAACGACCCTGGCCGTGCGCGACGAAATTGTGCGACTGGTGGAGCGCAATCTGGACAGACGGCAGACGAACGGGGCGCGCATTGAAACAAAATCAGCGCCGGCAGCGCCGGTGGCCAGCCCGCCATCTGAGCCAACGAGCCGCCGCGCTGAACCGGCGTCAGAGAGCGCCTTGCCGCGCACCGGCGTGGATATTGTGGAATCCCAGCAGCGCAACAATGG
>CAZDSN010000288.1:0-5686 GCA_964507675.1 uncultured Ardenticatenaceae bacterium
AGGTATTCTGTGTGGACGCGCCGATCTGGTGGCGGCGTGCCGGCAGCATCCCCTGGCGCGCGCTGTCCGTCCGGATAAACTGTGCCTGGCGGCTTTATCTGCCACCCTGACCGCTTATCTGACGGGCCGCGCTGCCCGCGACATTCCCGTATGGCGCATGATCAGCCGCCCCCTGGCCGCTCTGACTGCCCAGGTAGAAGCATGGGTGGCTGCCCTGGGCGATGTTGCGGCCATCGTGGAATCTGTGCCTGGTTTCTCGACGGTTGGCGGCGGCAGCCTGCCTGGGACCCAACTACCCAGCCAACTGCTATCTATTGGCGACGTTTCGCCGCACTGCCTGTCTATGCGTCTGCGCCGCTATGATCCGCCCATCATCGCCCGCATCGCCGGTGACCGCCTGCTGCTGGACCCGCGCACCTTGCTCCCTGGCCAGGAAGCGGTACTGCCGGCAGCCTTGCGCGCCACTATTTCCGCCTGCCGCGGTTAAGCATCTGTCCACAACTAGCCTGGCGTTTTTCGTTTACCCGCGCATGAGTGAGCGCGATACACCAATAGACCAATACGCCGCTATCGCTAACTGACCAGGGGACAGCTATTCAGAGGTGACTTTTATGAGTCAAGACAAGCAACCGACGCGGATTCTGGCTATTGAGACCTCCTGTGATGAGACCTCGGCGGCTGTGGTGGAAAATGGCGCCGTCATCTTGAGTAATATTATTGCCAGCCAGACCGATCTACATGCTCAATATGGTGGCGTTTTCCCCGAAGTTGCTTCGCGCAAACATATCGAAGTCATTTATGCTGTCATTAGTCGCGCCATGAATGAGGCCCATCTGGGGTACGATGACCTGGATTGCATTGCCGTTACACGTGGCCCCGGCCTGGTGGGATCGCTGTTAGTGGGCATGAACGTGGCTAAAGGCCTGGCTCTGGGCCGCCACAAACCGCTGTTGGGCATTAACCACATTGAAGGGCATATTTACTCCCTGTGGCTAACGGAGCAGGCGGCTGATATTCGCTTTCCTATTTTGACGTTGGTGGTCAGCGGCGGCCATACGGAACTGTATTTGATGACTGACCACGGGCGTTATCAGCATTTGGGTGGTACGCTGGATGACGCCGCTGGGGAGGCGTTTGACAAGGTGGGGCGGCTGTTGGAGCTGCCTTATCCTGGCGGTCCTAGCATTGATCAGGCTTCGCGTGCCGGCAATCCCAACGCCTTTAAGTTTCCGCGCGCCGTAGTGGATGACTCATTCAATTTTAGCTTTAGCGGCTTGAAGACAGCAGTGCTGCGAGCCACCAAACGATATGAACCGGGTCGCCTGCCTGTCAGCGACCTGGCGGCCAGTTTCCAGGCGGCGGTGGTGGATGTGTTGGTGCGTAAGACAGCGCAGGCGGCATACGCGCACCAGGTGACGGCGGTGCATATAGCTGGCGGCGTTTCCGCCAACAATTTGCTGCGGCAGGAGATGTCTGCCCAGCTCGATTTGCCCGTGCGCTGTCCGCCGCCGATTTTGTGTACGGACAATGCCGCCATGATTGCCGCTGCGGCGCATTGGCGTTTTATCCATGGACAGCGAGACAGCCTGGACCTGGACGTAACGCCCAGTCTGCCGTTGATTTGATGGGAATTCTATGCCGGCGACTCCTCTAACAAGCTCTCCTGCCGCCATCCGCCTGGCGGCTGCTTTTGCCCGCACAGCAGCGCGCCCTGCCCTGATGCCTTACTTCACGCTGGGTTACCCTGACCGCGACACCTCATTGGCCGTCGTGGAAGCCATTGCGCCGTACAGCGACCTGCTGGAATTGGGCGTGCCCTTCAGCGATCCCCTGGCGGATGGGCCGACTATCCAACACAGCACCCAGATGGCCCTGGCCCAAGGCATTACTAGCCACGCTTGCCTGGAAATGGTGCGCGAACTGCGCCAGCGCGGCGTCACCCCACCCATCACGCTGCTGGGATATTACAACCCCATCCTGGCCTATGGGGAGGCGGCTTATGCTCGCGATGCAGCAGCGGCAGGGGTGGATGGGCTGATTGTGCCTGATTTGCCGCCAGAGGAGGCGGATTCATTGGCGGCGGCAGCGGGGGATGCCGGCATTGCCCTCATTTATTTCCTGGCCCCTACCAGCAGCCCCGACCGCGTGCAAACCGTATTGGCGCGCGCTCATGGCTTCATCTACATGGTTAGCGTTACCGGAGTCACCGGCGCGCGCACCCAGATAGCCGCCAATCTGGAACAATTTGTCCGCCATGTGCGCGCCCAGACGGCTGTGCCCATTGCCGTTGGCTTTGGCGTCAGTACGCCGGCCCAGGCGCGCCAGATTGGGCAGTTTGCCGATGGCGTCATTGTGGGCAGCGCCCTGATTGACGCCGTCAACGCCGCCGCTGATAAGCCTGCCGCCGCTGCCCGCTTCGTCCAGGCGCTGGCAGCCGGCTTGCGCTAATTTTTCGTCAACCCCACTGGAATCTGCCATGCCTAACCATCTGCAAAACGAGACCAGCCCCTATCTATTACAGCACGCCCATAATCCGGTGGATTGGTATCCCTGGGGCCAGGAGGCGTTGTCCCTGGCGCAGGCGCAAGACAAGCCCATCTTGCTAAGCATCGGCTACGCCGCCTGCCACTGGTGCCACGTTATGGCCCACGAATCCTTTGAAGATGAGGAAACCGCCGCCTACATGAACCGCCATTTTGTTAACATCAAGGTGGACCGGGAAGAGCGGCCCGACCTGGACAGCATTTACATGCAAGCCGTCATGGCCCTGACTCGCAGCGGCGGCTGGCCGATGACGGTCTTTCTCACTCCCTCTGGGGAACCATTTTATGGCGGCACTTACTTTCCGCCGGCCCCACGCTATGGTATGCCCAGTTTTCGCCAGGTATTAGCCAGCATCAGCCAGGCATGGCGGGACCGGCGAGAGGAGATGCGGCAGGGGGCGCGGGAGTTGACTGATTACCTACAGCGGGATATGGATTTGCGTGGACAGGGGCAGGCGTTAGATGACAACCTGTTTGCCCGCGCTGTGGCCGCAGTGCAGCACAGTTTTGATGCGGAACAAGGCGGCTTTGGCGGCGCGCCCAAATTCCCACAGCCCATGACGATTGAGTTTTTGCTGCGCGATTACGTACAACGCGGCGACGCCGACGCCTTGCATATGGCCGAATATACCCTGGAGAGGATGGCTCGTGGCGGCATGTACGATCAACTTGGCGGCGGCTTTGCCCGTTACGCCACGGATGATCGCTGGCTCGTCCCTCATTTCGAGAAAATGCTCTATGACAATGCCCAGTTGAGCAGGGTCTATTTGCACGCCTGGCAGTTGACGGGCAGGCCCCTGTATCGTCGCGTAGCGGAGGAAGTGCTGGACTATGTGGCGCGCGAGATGCGGCACGCTGCCGGCGGCTTTTTCAGCAGCCAGGACGCTGACAGCGAAGGCGTTGAGGGCAAGTTCTATGGTTGGCGTCCGGAAGAGATTCGCCAGGTGTTGGGTGCAGATGCTGAATTGTTTTTGTTGTATTACGACGTCAGCGAGCGGGGTAACTGGGAGGGGCAAAACATCTTGCATGTGCCCCGCACAATGGACGAGGCAGCGCGTTTGCTGCGGTTAGCGCCAGACGAACTGGAAACCCGACTGCAAGCGGCGCGGCATAAATTGTACCAGGTGCGGGCGCAGCGAGTCTGGCCAGGTTTAGACGATAAGGTGCTGACTGCCTGGAACGGGTTGATGCTGGCTGCCTTCGCCGAAGCGGGCCGCGTCTTGCAGCGGCCCGATTACTTGCAGGTGGCTGTGGACAATGCCGAATTTCTGCAGCGGACAATGCGCCGGTCCGATGGTCGGCTCTGGCGTACCTGGAAGGCCGGCAGTCCCGCCAGATACAACGCCTATCTGGAGGATTATGCCTATCTGGCAGCGGGGCTGCTGGCGCTGTATCAGGCGGTGTTTGACGAACGTTGGTTTGTCTGGGCGCGGGAACTGGCGGATAAGATGCTGGCCCACTTTGCTGATGAAGAAAATGGCGGCTTTTTTGACACGTCGGATGACCACGAAGCGCTGATTCAACGTCCCAAAGATTTGCAGGACAATGCCGTACCCAGCGGAAATGCCATGTCGGCGCAGGTTCTGCTGCAGTTGGGTCTGTATACGGGCGAAGATCACTACATGGCTGTGGCTGAAAGGAGTATCACGGCTTTACAGGCGGCCATGTCGCAATACCCAACTGGATTTGCTCACTGGTTGAGCGCCGCCGCTTTTATAGTGGCCGAACCGCAGGAAGTCGCCGTTATTGGCGACCTGGCGGCGGAAGGGACGCAGGCGCTGCTGGATCAGGCGCTGCAGCCTTACCGTCCGTTTCAGGTAGTCGCGGCAGCGCCGCCTGGCAGCCAGATGCAAATACCGCTGCTGCAAGGGCGATCACAAATGGAGGGACGGGCGACGGCTTATGTGTGCCGGCATTTCACCTGCCAGCTTCCCGTCACTACCCCGGCTGCCCTGGCTGCCCAATTGGGGCAGACACTGTCGCTGCCAAAATGATTGGGGGTGTGTAAAATGTTCTCCAGAACCGTCAAAACTGGCCTGATTATCCTGGTTGGCGTGATCATTTTGGGCGCGGCGGGTTTGCTGGCGGCCAGCCGCCTGTTCAACTTCATTCTGTTTGCCCCGCACGATCTCAGCCTGACCGTCTCCGCATCTCAGCAGGTTGCGCCCGCCGAGCCCTTTCCGCTGCAAATCACGGTTGTGAACCAGGGGGACGCCGCTCAAACTTTGCAGCAAATTGAAATCAGCAAACCCTACCTGCAGGGCGTTGCTATTTTGGGCAGCAGCCCGCCCTTCACTGGCGAATCCGCCTCCCGCAACTGGCAGGCTTACAGCTACGAGCTGCCCTTGCCGCCTGGCCAGAGCGTGACCATTACCTTATCCGCCCAGGCGCAGACAGAAGGCAATTACCAGGGCGAATTAGACGTATGTATTGACGCCAGGCGCTGCCGCCGCGTGGCGCTGGTGACGCGGGTGGAGCCGTAAGCGACAGCCCGCTACTGCCGCACTAAGACCGGCAGGTAGATTTGCAGCGCTTCTGTGTGGAAACGCCACACATACTTTACCGCCAGGGGGTTGCCTGACGTATCGCGCGCGCCTGTAGTAATCGTCACCGTGTAATTCCGGTTCCGCAGCAGTGGTTCGTGCAGCATGAAGGTTACCCGCTGCGTTGCGCCCACATATTCAACCGCTCCATTCAGATGCCGCCCATCTGCGCCCGTGACGTAGAAAGTGACTGAGGTTAGCGTGGCGGCGTTCATTGGCTCGCTAAACTGCGCCCAGATCAAGGGGAAGTAGATGCCATTGTACGCCGGGCTGCCGTACACCTTCACGCCCGCTGCCTCAGGTGCGGGCGCGGTGAAGAGGATGGTGGGGGGAATCGTTTCCGCGCCCGTGTTGACGATGATGGACACTTCTGCTGGCAGGCTGACGCTGCTGTCGTCAGCTACGCGGAAGGACAGGCTGTCCCATCCTTCAAAGTTGCTGGCAGGGGTGTACGTCAGGTTGGGTAGTGTGCCGCCGAGCGTGCCATTGGCGGGCTGGCGCAAGACTTCATACGCCAGCGCCCCCCCAACTGGCGAGTAGCCGCTGAGCGTGATAGCCGCTGGCGTTCCTTCCCCTGTCTCCACCTGCTGCGCATAGGCT
>CAZDSN010000289.1:0-5656 GCA_964507675.1 uncultured Ardenticatenaceae bacterium
TACTGCTGGAGATAAGCCGCGTCGGGTTCATTGTCGCTGTTGGCTGTGTCCCACAGGTCATACCCCAGCCCCAGGCCATCCAGCGCAGCCGTGTAGGTGGCCTGCACGTCCGGGGCGTTGTCATCGTCGTCCACCATGAGAATAGGCGGGATGTCCTGAGTGCGGAAGAAGCCGAACTGGGCAAAGGAGCCTGCGCCACACGGATTGTAGGCGCGCACCGACCAGGCGTAGATGGTTAGCGGGTCCAGCGGCGTGGCGAAGGTGTAGCTGGTGTCCGGCGTCACGGCGTATTGCAGCGCGCCGCTGCTCAGGTTTTTAACTACCAGCAGATAGACGGTGCCCTGGTTAGCCGCGGACCAGGTGAAGGCGGGAACCAGCGGTTGGTCAACGCCAAGCGGCGACACCAGCGTGGGCGCGCCGGGCACGCCGCTTAAGATGGACAGGTTAGCGCCGGCGTCGTGCATCAGGTTGCCGTCAGTAGCGTGAATGGTGAAGGGGTGCTCCCCGGCGCTGGCGCCATTCACCGTTACCGTCATATTGCTGCTGCCGGGCACGGCTACGGGATTGACATCGAAACTGGCGGAAGAACCGTTAGGCAGCCCTACGGCGCTCAAGGTCACGTTGCCTGTGTAGCCCGCATTGGGCGTGAGGTTGATGAGCGTGCTGTCGCTGCCATTGTTGCACACAGCCAACTCGTTGTCTGGCACGTCCAGATTAAAGTCTGGGGACAGGGTAGGCGACAGAATGAACAACCCCTGCTCGATGCCGCTGACGACGACCACGCCGCTGTCAAAGTAAGGATAGACGCTCCAGGCGCCGTTGAAACTGGGGCTGTCGCTGCTGGGGTAAATGTCGAAGAAACCTTCTTCGGTCAGGTCGGCGCTGGCGACGCCGGTGATGTCCAAAATGCGCAGACCGCTGCGATAGTTGGCCTGGTAGACGTAGCTGCCCCACACATATTGATTGTGATCAATAGCTGGCGTGGTTCCATCATGATAGCCGACCAAAACAGGGGCAGTCAGGCTGGAAACGTCAAAGACGCGGGTGCGGGTGTTGTGCCCCTGGGATTGCTCGTCTAATTCGTCGTCAATCAGTAAGTAGTGATGATCGTCGGTGAGCCATCCCTGGTGGGTGTAGCTGCTGCCGGCATATGGCGTGCGTGAAAGCTGTACGGGAGCCAGTTTGTTGGTCACGTCTACGATGGTCACCGTGTCTTCATTAGAGTTGAAGCAGATTTCTTTGCCCACGTAGTTGGCGTCTGGTCCCTGATAGATGACGCATTGGGCGTCGTGGGTGTAGCCATCGGAGCTAAAGCAGCCGGCATTGGTTGGATTGAGCGGGTTCTGAATATTGACCATAGACAGACCGCCGCTGCATGTGTTGGTTCCCACGCCATAGGCAAAACCCGAATCTTCATTGATGACCAGGTTGTGGGCGTTGCTCCAGCCGGGATAGTGAGCGTCTTCGGTGAAAGTGACGGGCGGGTTGGGCACATTACGCAGTCTGGTGAGGTTAAAGACCTGCATGCCATGACCGCTAGCCTCGCTGACGATGAAGGCGTAGTTGTTATAGACTTTAATGTCTCGCCAGGTGGAGGAGTTGGTGTGCGTGGGCAGATTGCCCAGGTAAATGGGGTTTTCCGGGTCGCTGATGTCTACGAAGGCTGTGCCAGTGGTGCGCCCCATCAAAGCGTATTCTTTGCCACCCAGGGGGTCAGTCCAACCCCAGATGTCGTTCCCATTACCGCCGCCGATGTTGGCCAGGGGCATAAAAGCCAGCAAGTCAACGTTATCGCAAGGGTAAGTACCGGCAAAACCATTGACACAGGGTGTGGTCGCCATCGGTTCCAGGTCCTGAGGGGCCTGATAGTCTGCCAGGAACCGCTGCTGAAAGGGTGTGAGCTGCGGGGTTTCACCTTTTGTTTCGCTTTGGGCAGCGAATAACGTCCTGCTCCAGGCCAAAGCCAGCAGCAGGACAGCCAACGTAAGCAGTCCAAACAGGACTTTCCGGGGTTGAACAGCAAATTTCACGGGTACCTCCAAGATAATGGTTGTTGACCGGACCGAATAACAGTTCATGGAGCCAGGCAGAGGGCGAGGGGGAGATGTTCTCCAGCCCGGTCGTTAAGAAATGAAAGCTAGAAAGATAAGTCAGGGACCGCGATTCAGGCCACAGCCAGGACCGCTGCCCCGTGGATTTGACTATTCTTAAGTTCTCGCAGTACCTGGTTGGCAGCAGCCAGGGGGAAAACTTCTACGTGGCTGTGAATAGGGATCTCCGCAGCCAGGCGTAAGAAATCAGCGGCATCCTGCCGCGTAAAATTGGTAACGCTGCGCAAAATGCGCTCGCCATAAAGCAAGTGATAAGGTAGTTCCGGAATAGGGCTGAGATGAATGGCGTTGACGGCCAGGGTTCCCCCAGGGCGTAAGTGGCGCAGCGCCTGGGGAATAAGCGAACCGGCGGGGGCAAAAGTAATGCCGGCATCTAACTTCACCTCAATCTCTTCCTCAGCACCCCCTGTCCATACTGCGCCCAGCGATGCTGCCAGGCGGCGGTGGTTTTCACCGCGGGTGAAGACGTAAACCTGACAGTTCCAATAACGGGCAACTTGAATCACCAGGTGGGCGCTGGCTCCAAAGCCGTAAAGACCCAGCCTGCCGCCAGGTTGTAGACCACATAGACGGAGCGAACGATAGCCAATTATACCCGCACACAACAAAGGCGCAGCCTGTTCATCGCTAAACTGCTCAGGAATGGGGTAAGCAAAACGCTCATCTACCACCATCTGCCCGGCATAACCCCCATGCGCGTGTAAACCGGTGAAGCGGGCTTGCGGGCATAGATTTTCCAGCCCCTGCCGGCAATATTCGCATTGACCGCACGTCCAGTTCAGCCAGGCCACGCCCACACGGTCGCCCAATGCGAAGCGGTCAGCCTCTGGTCCGCGCTGTTCAACCCGCCCCACAACCTGATGCCCAGGAATAATGGGTAATGCAGGCAGTTCCAGATCGCCTTCCACTGTATGTAAATCCGTGTGGCAAACGCCGCAAACCGTCACTTGCAGCCGCACCTGGCCTGTCCCTGGGGCATCCGCCGGCCAATCGCTCTCCAGCAAGGGATTTTCCGCCACAGGCTGCGGAGTTCTTAATATCATGGCGTGCATAGCGAGCGCTTACCTGGCATTGGCTAACTATTGGGGGCGTTGGATGCTTGCCAAAGAGGGCGCATGATATCAAAATGTGGGATTACAAGG
This sequence comes from uncultured Ardenticatenaceae bacterium, assembly GCA_964507675.1. Taxonomy (GTDB): domain Bacteria; phylum Chloroflexota; class Anaerolineae; order Promineifilales; family Promineifilaceae; genus JAGVTM01. Next base: position 3,254 of record CAZDSN010000289.1, read on the forward strand.
GCAGGTTGTTAACCCGCTAGCTGAATCGCGGCGAGATATCTCATTTGCACGGAACTCTACCGCCTGCAAGCGCAAAGCCCAAACAGTATAACAGATTTTTCGTAGTTGGGGAGTCAATCGAGTGAAGAGTGAACCCATTCTTGACAAATGGTTCCAGGCAGGCTACTATTTTTGGCTGATCACGATAACAGCATAGATGGGCGTTCCACAGCGCCAGGCCCCCTTTGGGGGGTGACGCGGCGGAGGTTTCTCACCGCGAGGTGAGACTAAAGCCAGCCTGCCAGGCTGGCTGAAAAGCGATTAGATCGGCGGATGCCTCCCAGGATGACCACACCCTGATGCCCAGCTCCAGGCAAAGCCTTACTCCAGGCAGCCCATAAGTGGCTGCTTGCCAGCATGGCAGTGGTGGTGTACAGCGACTATTGGCTGTCACCCGTCTTCTTCATTGGGGCGCGACCCATCAGCTGCACAATTCATCACTCCCTCGTGGCGACTTGCCCCGGCTGCTGCCTGCCAATATCTGGCGCTGCACCCGGTGGCCCTATGCTGGTCGCTCACACCCATCCCTGTGTTGGAGACAGCCAGTTGTTGCTGTCTTCAGCCTTCATTTTGGAGGATATCATCATGTGTGGAATTGTTGGTTATGTGGGGCCGCGCCAGGCTACCGAAGTTATTCTGGAAGGTTTGAAGCGGCTGGAATATCGGGGGTACGATAGCGCCGGCATTGCCGTCCTGTCGCAAAATGGCGTTGTGGCTGTGCAGCGGGAAGTAGGGAAATTGCACAACCTGGCCAGCCTGTTGCAGCAGCAGCCGCTTGACGGGCATATCGGTATTGGCCATACCCGGTGGGCGACTCATGGCGTACCCAGCCAGCGCAACGCTCACCCACACACCAGTATGCACGGCCACGTGACGCTGGTGCACAATGGCATTGTGGAAAATTTCGTCTCCCTGCGCGAGGAATTAGAGGCCGAAGGCGTTGTTTTCCAATCGGATACGGACACGGAGGTGATTGCCCAACTGATCGAACGGTATTTAGAAGCGGGCTATGATCTGATTACCGCTACCCGCCATACTCTGCGCCAGCTAAAAGGAGCCAACGCCGTTGTCGTGATGAGTGTGGATACGCCTGACCTGCTCATTGCTGCCCGCCTGGGCAACGCTGGCGGTATCACCCTGGGCGTCGGTGGAGATGAGATGTTTGTCGCTTCCGACATCCCCGCTATTCTGGAACATACCCGCCAGATGATCTTCCTGGAAAGTCGCCAGATGGCCGCGGTGCGCCAGCATGACTACCAGGTTATGCAACTGGACAGCGGCGATAGTGTGCCCGTGGAGATTCACACTATTTCCTGGGACCCGGTCAGCGCTATCAAGGGGGAGTACAAGCATTTCATGCAGAAGGAAATCTTTGAACAGCCGCGCGCCATCATTGATACGCTGCGCGGTCGTGTTGACTTTGAGCATGGTCGCATTTCCCTGCCTGAAATGAACTTGACGCCTGCCCTGGCGCAGCGGCTGCAAAAGATCGTCATCGTCGCCTGCGGAACCAGTTACTATGCCGGACTGGTGGGGAAATACCTGCTGGAGAATATTGCCCGTATCCCCACAGAAGTGGAATACGCTTCCGAATTTCGCTATTACAACCCCATTCTCACCCCCGACACGGCTGTGCTGTCTATCACCCAGTCGGGTGAGACTGCCGACACACTGGCTGCCGCCGAAGTCGCGCGGCAGCAGGGCGCCATCTCCTGGTCTATTGTCAACGTTATTGGCAGCCAGTCCATGCGGTTGGCGGATGGTTACATTGCCATGCACAGTGGACCGGAAATCGGCGTGGCTACCACCAAGGCGTTTACAGCTTCGCTGGTTGACCTGTATTTGCTGGCGGGAGCGTTAGGGCGTTTGCGTGGCGCGCTGTCTGACGCCCGGCTGGCGGATCTGGTGGCAGATCTGGCCCTCTTACCCGATCTGGCGGGACGGGCTTTGGAGCTTGATGGGCCGTGTGAAGAGTTAGCCAGCCGTTATTATAAGCCGGAGAATTTTCTTTTTCTGGGGCGGGGGATTAACTACCCCATCGCTATGGAGGGGGCGTTAAAGTTGAAGGAGATCAGCTACATTCACGCTGAAGGGTATCCGGCGGGGGAAATGAAGCATGGGCCTATCGCCTTGATTAACGAGACAATGCCCGTGGTGGCCATTGCCACGCAGGATCACATCTATGAGAAGATGGTCAGCCAGATTGAACAGGCCAGGGCGCGCGGCGGCGTGGTTATTGCCATTGCTACCGAAGGGGATGAACTGATCCGGAGTAAAGCTGATGAGGTGTTGTTTGTGCCGGCATCTCCCCCCCCCCGCTCCCCCCTCAGCAAGGTGTTTCGGGTGCCGCTGCTGCTCTGGCAC
>CAZDSN010000290.1:0-5654 GCA_964507675.1 uncultured Ardenticatenaceae bacterium
CAGCCGCACGCGGCGGATCATGTCGCCGCCGCCCATGAAGGGAGGCATGGCTTCCAGCAAGTGCCGTTTGCCATAAAGAATGCCAATGCCTGTGGGTCCACACATCTTGTGGCCGGAAAAGGCCAGGAAATCACAATCCAGGTCTTGCACATCCACCGGGAAATGGGGCACGCTCTGCGCGGCATCCACCAGGGTGATCGCGCCGACTTGATGCGCCGCGGCCGCCAACTCCTTGACCGGGTTAATCGTGCCAAACACGTTAGACATGGCCGTAAAGGCGAAAAGGCGCGTCTTTTCGGTCAATACGGACGGCAGAGTTGCCAGGTCCAGCAAGCCAGCGGGCGTAAAAGGAAGGTATTTAATGACAGCGCCTGTCTGCTGCGCCAGGATTTGCCAGGGAACAATATTGGAGTGGTGCTCCATTTCCGTCAGCAAGATTTCATCGCCAGGGCGCAGGTTCGCCCGCCCCCAGCTAAAAGCGATCAGGTTAATGCCTTCCGTGGTGTTGCGCACATAAATCACCTGGGCAGGATCGGGGGCGTTGATGAAGCGGGCAATGCGCTGGCGGGCGCCTTCGTAGGCGCTGGTAGCTTCCTCACTCAAGCGGTGAATGCCGCGATGCACGTTGGCATTGTGTTGGCTGTAATAGGCGTCCATGGCCGCCAAAACAGCGTGCGGCTTTTGGGCGGTGGCCGTACTGTCTAGATAAACCAGCGGCACGCCAGGATAAATGTCGTGTTGCAAAATGGGGAAATCCGCCCGTATTTTGGCAATATCTAACATAGCAAAGACCCGTATCTTCAGGAGAAACAACAAAGGCGCAGCCTACGCTGCGCCCCTGTGCAAATCAACCAGTCGTCAGGCTGGGATTACTGTTCTGCAATAGGTTTTTCAATGGGGACGCCAACCAGGTTACCCCATTCGGTCCAGGAGCCATCGTAGTTCCGTACAGAAGGATACCCCAGTAAGTATGTTAATACAAACCAGGTGTGGGAACTACGCTCACCAATGCGGCAGTAGGCAATGATGTTCTGGTCGGGGGAGAGACCCTGTTCTTCTTCATAGATGGCGCGCAGTTCAGCCGCCGATTTGAACGTGCCGTCAGCGTTGGCAGCGCGGCTCCAGGGGACGCTGCGGGCGCCTTTAATGTGGCCGCCGCGCAACGCGCCTTCCTGTGGGGAGCCTGGCATGTGCAGCAATTGGCCGCTAAACTCCTGGGGGCTGCGCACGTCTACGAGGGGATTGCCGGCATTAATGTGATTCAACACGTCATCACGGAAAGCGCGAATCTTGTAATCCGTCCGCTGCTGGGGGCTATAATTGCCGGCAGCGAAACTGGCTACCTCTTTCGTCAAGGGGCGATCTTCCGCCACCCACTTTTGCCGGCCGCCATCCATGAGGCGGCAATCTTTGTGACCGAACAGTTGAAACACCCACATAGCATAAGCCGCCCACCAATTGCTTTTGTCGCCATAAAAAACAACGGTGGTATCGTTGCTAATGCCATTCTTTTGCAACAGTTGGGCAAAACGGGCTGCATCTAGATAGTCGCGGCGAATCGGATCGTTTAAGTCAGAAACCCAATCCACGTGAACTGCATTCTGGATATGCCCCGTGCTGTACAGCAGCACGTCTTCGTTGGATTCGATCAGGCGTATCTTGCCTGTGTTATGCAAGTTGTCAGCCACCCATTGGGTGGAGACCAATACTTCCGGGTGAGCATAATCTTGTGCACTCATAGCCTTGCCGTCCCTCTCTCTCCTACATTTCCTCAGCCTAGTTTTTCCAGGATGCGGTCGGCAATGCGGTTACGCACTCCCTCTACCGGAATACGCTGCATCACTGGCTCAAAGAAACCTTGCACCAACATCTCCACAGCCGTTTTCTTGTCAATACCCCGGCTCATCAGATAAAACACTTCTGTCTCATCCAGGTGGCCTATCGTCGAGGCATGGGTACAACGTACATCGTCCGCCTCAATCTCCAGACCGGGAATAGAATCGGCGCGGGCGTTTCGATCCAAAAGCAAATTGCGGTTGGCCTGGAACCCGTCAATACGCTGCGAATTGGGCAGCGCCTTAATCATACCTTGCCAGACGGAACGGGATTTATCTTTCATCGCCCCTTTATACAGCAGGTCGCTGACGGTATCGGGCGCATTGTGATTCTGCTGCGTGTCCAGATCAAAGTGCTGCCGGTGGCTGCCAAAGAAAAGGCCCGACATACGCGCCCAGGCCCCCTGACCATCCAGTTCTACAGTCTGGAAGGATTTTGTCAGCCGTGTGCCCATGACGCTGATGACCCAATCCAGGCGGGCGTCACGGCCAACGCGGCCCCGTTCATGCGTAAGCTGCCACAAATTTTCGCCGAAATCTTGCAGCGACACATAGACCAGGCTGGCTCCATCACGGAGGAGCAGCTCCAGTGCGCCATTGTGCAGCGCCTGTTCGCTGACGCCAGCTGCGGAAGCATACTCATCAATGAACACGGCCTCTGCCCCTCGCTCTAAAATAACAAGGGTGTGGCTGAAGGTCTTGCCGCTGGCCGACCACAGGGCATTGTGGAATGGCGCGGCGGCGCGCACGTTCTTAGGCACATAAAGAAAAGTACCGCCACGCCAGAAAGCGCCGTGCAGCGCCGCAAATTTGCCGGCAGTAACCGGAACGGCTTCCATCATAAAGTATTGGCGTACCAGGTCGCCATGTTCGCGCACCGCCGTATGCATGTCGCAAAAAATGATCCCCTGCGCCTTCAGTTCCGGGCTCAGTTCATTTTTCAGAGTGACGCCATCCACTTCCAGAATGACACCGCCTGCCTTGTCTTCGGTCAGTTGTTCACCCAGATAAGCGGGCACATTAGCGGCTGTCCCATCTCCATTCAAAGAAGGACCGATATTGTCCAGTCGCAGGCGGCGTAAATCAGTGCGCCGCCATGGTTCATCGTTCGTCGTGGGCATGGGCAAGCTTTCATACACATCCCAGGCGGCCAGACGAAAATTACGCATCCAGGTTGGTTCTTGTAAATGAGCCGAAAGCTGCTCAACTGCTTCTCGTGTAAATGCTGTCATGTAAATTCTCGTACGCGGTTAACCGATGGAGCCTTCCATCTGGAGTTGGATCAGGCGGTTCATTTCAATGGCATATTCCATCGGCAGTTCTTTGACCAATGGTTCGATGAAACCGTTGACAATCATGGTGTTGGCCATTTCTTCGCTAACGCCACGGCTCATGAGGTAGAAAAGTTGTTCTTCACCCACCTTACTGACCGAGGCTTCATGGCCTATGGTCACATCCTGCTCATCAATTTCGATGTAGGGATAGGTGTCAGAACGGCTGTGCTCGTCTAGCAGCAAAGCATCGCAAACGACATTCGATTTCGAGTCGTATGCGCCTTCGTGTACCTTAAGCAGGCCACGATAGGAGGCGCGTCCGCCGGCTTTGCTGATGGATTTGGAGATAATGCGGCTGGTGGTATGGGGGGCAACGTGCACCACTTTACCGCCAGCGTCCTGATGCTGGCCTTTGCCGGCAAAAGCAATAGACAATATCTCGCCATGCGCCCCCGGTTCCATCAGGTACACAGCCGGATACTTCATCGTTACTTTTGAACCCAGGTTCCCATCCACCCATTCCATAGTGGCATTGGCATAAGCCATCGCCCGCTTCGTCACCAGATTGTAGACGTTATTCGACCAGTTTTGAATCGTGGTATAACGGCAGCGCCCGCCTTTCTTCACAACAATTTCCACAACGGCCGAATGCAGCGAGTCAGACGAGTAAATCGGGGCGGTACATCCTTCCACGTAATGGACGTAGGCCCCCTCATCCACAATGATCAGGGTGCGCTCAAACTGGCCCACATTCTTGGCATTGATGCGGAAGTAGGCTTGCAAGGGCATGTCCACTTTCACCCCAGGCGGCACATAAATAAAACTGCCGCCAGACCATACCGCCGTGTTCAAAGAAGCAAATTTGTTGTCATTGTACGGAATGATCGTGGCAAAATACTCTTTAACTATCTCTGGATATTGAGCCAGGCCATCGTCCATACCGAGGAAGATAACGCCCTTATCCTCCATGTCCTTCTTGATGCTGTGGTAAACAACCTCAGACTCATACTGCGCCGCCACCCCGGACAGAAATTTCTGTTCCGCTTCGGGAATACCCAGTTTGTTAAACGTATCCTTGATGTAACTGGGAACATCGTCCCAATCATCTTCCTGGCGCTCGCTGGGTTTGATGTAGTAGTAAATACTTTCAAAATCAATGCCCGACAGGTCCGCTCCCCAATCGGGCATTGGACGCTCCAGGAAGTGCTGATATGCCTTCAGGCGAATCTCCAACATCCATGCCGGCTCACCCTTCCTCAGGGACATGCTCCGAATCACCTGCTCGTTCAGTCCCTTTTCGGCCTTAAAGACATAATCTTCCGTATCCGAAAAGCCATACTTGGTGGCATAATCCTGGTTAAAACCAGCGATAATTTGATTCTCACCCATTTCATAATCAACTGTTGCGCCCATGATCGTCTCCTACAAAACAAAATGTAGGACAAACTTCCAGTTTGTCCACGCAATCTTTCAGATTGCGCTACAGCTTTTCACCCATCGTGCTGCGTCCCGTGCGCTATGCCTGTTCGGTTTCCACAATGCCGTACTTGGCCCGAATCCAGTCGTAGCCCCGATCTTCGAGTTCCAGCGCCAGGGCTGCCGTGCCACTTTCAACAATACGGCCATTGAGCAGCACGTGTACATAATCCGGTGCAATGTAGTTCAAAATGCGCTGATAGTGGGTAATAACCAGCACACCCATATTCAGGCGATCGCGCAAGGCGTTGGTGCCTTCAGAGACAATGCGCACCGCATCAATGTCCAGGCCAGAATCCGTCTCATCCATGATGGCTATTTTAGGTTCTAGCGTAGCCATCTGTAGGATTTCGGCCCGCTTCTTCTCGCCGCCGGAAAAGCCTTCGTTAAGGTAACGACCCGCAAACTTGTGGTCTACGTTGATCAAGTCCATCTTTTCTTTTAAGAGGCGGCGGAAAGCAGGGATGGAGATACCTTTGTCTTCCGCGTCCTCCGCGCGGCGGCGGGAATTAATGGCCTGACGCAGGAAGTTGGCTACGGTGACGCCCGGCACGGCTACCGGGTACTGGAAGGCCAGGAATAAACCGGCGCGCGAGCGCTCATCGGCTTCCATTTCTAAAAGGTCTTTGCCGTCAAAGATAACCTGGCCTGCGGTTGGTTCATAGGAGGGGTGGCCGGCCAATGTATAAGCCAGCGTACTTTTGCCGGAGCCATTCGGCCCCATCAGGGCGTGAACCTCTCCCTGGCGAACCAACAGATCAATACCCTTAAGAATAGGTTGACCCGCAACGCTGACATGCAGGTTTTTGATTTCCAAAGCAGTCGTCATGTCGTGTTAATTCTCCCGTGAAAATAGAAGCCAGTGGTTAGTCAACAGTGTTCAGAAACTGCGCGCCAGCCACACGTCCTCTGTATCAATCGGACAGGATCCCTGTCCAATCGCCCAAACAAGGATGTTCGGGCTGCAAATTTTCATCTTTATCGTGCGCTTTCGTGTCAAATTGTGCCGAAAACAGGTGGGTTAGTACCCTGCCTTGCAACCGTCATACAAATGCCGGCAACAGCCAGC
>CAZDSN010000291.1:0-5642 GCA_964507675.1 uncultured Ardenticatenaceae bacterium
AGTAGGAGTGACCAGGCACTAAATTAAAAATATCTTCGCTGGCATGTTCGACAAAAATGGAAAGAAGATCAGTGAACGCTGCAACCATCAATTCACAAGATGTGGTCTTGACTACGGCAAGTTGTGGCCACATCTTTAGAAAGGCAAACCGGCGGCGAATGGCAATGTCAATGATGGCAATGCTGCGATCACTGCTATTCATTGTGCCAATAATGTGCAGGTTTGAGGGTAACGACAACAAGTCACCAAATGGCGCACCAAAATCATAAGCAAGTTTAGTTTGACGCATATCTTCGGCATCTGTTTCAAACAGGAAAATAGCTTCACCCAACACTTTAGCCAAGTCAGCGCGGTTAATCTCATCAATATGTAACAAGTAAGGTTGGTCCGAGTTCATAGCCTGTTGGGCAGCGGTCATGAGGATCCCTTTATAGGGTGCAAAACGAAAACCTAACCCATCAGTTGCTTCAATAGGCGCTAAACCACCAACGAAACTTTCGTAAGTAATATTGGGATGGAATTGGACGGTAAAACCGTTACCTCGGTAGTTTTCTCGCAACAACTTGCGCGCCAATCTGGTTTTACCCGTTCCTGGTGGGCCTTCTAAAATCACATATCTGCGGTGCTGGAGAAGTTTGACAACTTCAGGCTGATTGACCTCAGCCATCAAATGCGCCAAGTAATCTGTTTGAATAGCTTCAGCATCCGATATGAATCGGCTCAAAGGGAAATGGCCTCTTTCGGCAAACATCAGGTCGAGAAAGGCCTTCATGGCGTCCTGGGTAGCAACAACATCTTGAGTAGGAGCAAAAACGCCATAGAGCACTCTACCATAACGTCGAAAAACAGCTTCATAAGCGGCAAAGTTACGCTTGATATTTACTGGTGCTTCCAAATCAGTGCGAACCGGGTCATTTTTAGCCCAAGCGATCAATTGCCCGTTACCATGCTTTTCATTAAGCCAGGCACAAATCGCTTTCACTTTGCGGACATGCCCAGGGCGCCCCAATATTTCTTCGTCAGGGCTTAATCCCTGCGTGCCAATGACCAGCCCAACTAGACAAGGGGCGTCTTCTACGGGGAAGATTACAAAACTCATACCCCCATACGCCCCGGAATCTGGGTTTGAGGGGTGGATAAATGCAGCAAAAGGTACACCGCTGGCGCTATTAAATTGAGGCGCTCGCAATTTGACGTCGGACTGGGCACGAGTTGAATAACGCCCTCTATTACCACCAAATAACTCAGTGAAGGCTTCTTGATTGGCCTCAGTCCAGTTATGTAATGGGGGGTTATGAATGATTTCTAGCAATTTTTCCATCTGATTTCACGGTACTCGGCTAATGATATAGGCCCATGTTCCATAAATGGGCAAAACAAGGTGGGCAGCCAGTCTGGAGGAGGGATAATTTAGTAAATTGTCCTAACCGGTGGTATAACGCAAAATAGCAGCGTTGACAACAATGTCGCCATATTCAGTTAGCGCAACCTGATATAGCAGTTCATAGGTTGCGGAGATGGTCATCCAGTTCCTCCAGGCGCGTTTCCAGGTTTTCGATGATGATCAAGTCTTCCCAGGTGGGATGTTCGGGGATGCTGCCGGCACGGATACTCCTTTCCAATTCATCCATCGTGCTAACCGGGTAGCATGACAGAATTTCCGGGCGAATTTGCAGGGTCTCACGCCGTTTCTCTTGCAAAAAGCTTTTCAATGCCTGCTGATAAAGCTGAGCTTCTGATAGTCCTGGCGATTGCGCAAGTTCTACTGTTGTCGTACTCACCGGTTGGTTCTCCTGACGATGCCCGTTTTTACATTCCCCTATTTACTTCGACATAGCGTTCCGTAACCGGTCAGTGAAGCCGGGGCGCCGCGAGTATTGGGTGTATAACCCGTTGATGCGCGCCTGGAATTCGTCTGTTCTGCCCTGGTAGGCGGCTAACTGCTGCAGCTTGCGTATTTGGGTAACGGCTTCGTCATAGGCGCGGCCTTGTTTTTGTTCGATCAGTTGGTGTATGGAACGCCAGATGGCGTCGGCTTGTTGGGCCAGGGCTTCCATTTCCTGGGCGCGTTTGGCGGCGGCAGCGGCGCGGCGACGGGCGGTTTCTTCCTGGCGTATGGCTTCAGCCTTTTCGCGCAGTTCGCCAACGGTGCGGGCGGAGGCGCGTTGGCTGGCGGGACGCGATAGGGGCAGCCGGCGGTTGAATTGGAGCGACAGGTTCGCTTCTCCCTGCGCCAGACGCAGCAGCCATTCTTGCTGTTCCTGCGGGGAGAGGGCGGCAATGGCTTGCGCCAGGTCGGGGGTGGGCGTTTTCTTTAGTGGGCGGCTGCCGGCAGCGGCAACGTGCAGCATATGGGCGTCACTCCCAAACAGATCTATAAAGGACTCCAGGGGGGCGGTTAACGATTGCAAGCCATCTGGCACAGGCGGTTCGGGGGCATCGTCTTCCAGGACGTATTCATCCGCCGCGCCCAATAACCAGGCCAGATAGAGTACGCGATAATCTCCGCTCAAAATCGCCTGCCGCAAGGGAATGAGGCCAGCCAAAAACCCTTCACCTTCGACCCATTCGTCGGGCGGATCGTCGTGGCGCTCGAAACTGAGCAGCAGGTAGTCGTCCACTTCTTCACAGCGCAGGTAGTCTTCCACGCAGTACGGGGCAATTTGAGTGACATCCAGCAGGGATTTGGGGAAGCGAAAGGCAAGCTGGACGCTGCCCCAGTTGGCGATGTAGAACAGGGCGTCGTAGTAGCGGGCCAGGGTTTCTTCGGCGGAGCCGGGGAAGTCTCTGTAGTTGTAGACGAAGACGGCGCGCGTGGGGTGCGGGTCTACGCGGCTGGACAGCCGGCTGACGGCTTTTTGTTCAGCCGGGGTTAAGGGGCGATCCAGTGCCTGGAATTCGTAGTATTGGTATTCGGACATGGGGGAGCCTGAACTTGACGTAGTTAACTGAGAAGCAGTGGAGACAAATGATTGTAAGGTGAACGATATCCAGCAGCGATCATTTGCGCAAGATAAGTATTGGCCTCAATCAATGGGCAAATACTTTGCTCAACCGCTAACACAAGACAGCCAATTGTACCAGACAGGGCAATAGATCGTTGCAGCGCTGTTTTTCGGGCAGCCTGATCGTCTGTGAGTAACAGCCAGTTACGATGTTGAGCAATTGCCAGGCAGGCCGATTCAGCAGCATGCAGTGTTGCCGGTAGGGTTGCCAATTCTCGTAGTTCGGCATCATCTGCAAAACTAACGAGTCTTAACCAGCCATCAGGATTAAAGGGGTAAATCAAGTCCGTGATGCCGGCATAGAATTGATACCCCTCTTGCAAGCCCATGTTGATCTCCTCGTAAACTTCAGTGGGGAGATACAGGTTTGTGAATAACTGGCGCAGTAGATCGATCTGGCTAATAGCAGCGAAGTTGGAAAGAACGGTGGTATTGGTGATGACACTCATGGATTTGCCGATAAATAACGACGCAATTGGTTAACTTCATCTTCAGCTTCAACCTCGGTTTCCGGGCCAAGCCGGGGTTGAATACCCTTTTCTAACAGAATGTCCCGCATTTGCGCCCAGCTTATGCCGGCAAGAGCGGCAGCTTTTGCTAGAGATAGCCCCTCTTCTTCATATTGATGGATGGCAAGCCGGATGCGTAAATCAGGCCGGCTGCGCAGCAGGTGGCGTAAAGCGTCGAAAATCACAGCTTCTTCGCTGCGGTAAAGTCCGGCTTTAACAAAATCGGTGGTTTGCAGCAAGATGCACCTCGTCCGTTAAACAAGAGATACCCAAGATAGTTATCTTCTATTGTAGCATAAGTGGGCGGAGGGGGTATGCCGGCAATTACGGTGGGGAGTACGCTGAATAAGGCGGCTTTTCCAGGTCATCTTACTGGCCTGGATGTGTTACAATATCTGCCAGAGGTAATACGATATGGCTGAATTAGAAACCGTCACGTTACAACTTCCAGCGAAGCTGGTTCAGGAACTCAACGCAGCCGGGCAATCTGTTATGGCAAATCTGTTGCAGCGTGGTCTACGCGATCTGCATATTGAGCAGGCGCTAGAACAGTACCGGCGTGGGAATATGAGCCTGGGGGCGGCAGCGGAACAGGCTGGATTGACATTATCAGAAATGTCCGCCCACGCTTATGCGCGGGGACTGGAACCTTTCTATAGCGAAGAGACTCTGGCTGAAGAATTGCAGGCAAATTGAACTGCTTGTTAAATAATCAGGATTGCGCAGATTACGCGGATTGATTTGATGGACAGTTAGCCAGCGGCGCTTCTGACCACTGACCACTCGCCACTGGTCACTGCTCACTATTTACGAAGGAGGCGCTGCCAGCCTTGTTTGATCTGGAAGGAGCGGGCGCGCCAGGTGCCGACGATGCCGTAGGGGAGGAACATGACTAAGCCAATGTAGATGAGGCCCAGGAGGGAGTTGGCGATTTCGCCAAACCAGCGGTCGAGGAAGAATTCGAGCAGGCGGAAGACGGCAGCGCCGAAAATGGCGCCGCTGAGCGTGCCTACGCCGCCGATGAGGATCATGAGCAGGGCGGCGACGGTGTAGCCCAGGCTGGCGACGTTGGGGCTGACGATGGGCTGGTGCAGGGTGTGTAACATGCCGGCAAGCGCCGCCGCCGCCGAGGATAAGAGCAATGCCACCAGCTTAAAGGTGAAGGTGTTGTAGCCAAGCATCAGGGCGCGGTTTTCGTTTTCGCGGATGGCAATGCACACGCGCCCGGTGGGGGAGTCCACGAAGCGGCGGTAGATCAGGTAGACGAGGACGGTGGCCAGCAGGGCAATGACGTAGAAGCGGAAACGGGCGGTGTTGGTGTTGAGCAGGGCGGGCACAATTACCCCTTGCAGCCCCACATCGGCTCCCGTGTACGCCGCCAGGTCGCTGGAGCGCACCACAATGCTAAATACCGAGGCCAGCCCCAGCGTCACCAGGGCAAAGGTGATGCCTTTGACGCGGGGCAGCACCAGGGCAAAGAGCAGCGCCTGGACGACGCTGGCCACCATCACCGCCAGCAGCGTCTGCCCCAAGCCCCAGCCCATCGTTTTCAGGGCAATGCCGGTGGCGTATGCGCCCACGGCGAAGAACATGGCGTGCCCAAAGGAGAGCAAGCCGGTGACGCCCAGGATCAGGTCGTAGCTGATGGCGTAGATAGCCAGGATAAAGACCTCAATCAGCAAGCCCTGCATGAATTTGGCGTTGCCGGTTTCGCTGGCCAGCACGTTGCCGGGGGTTTGCCCATCCAGCAAAGCCGCCAGGAAGGGCAGCGCCAGCAGCAGCAGCGTCAGCGCCAGCCAGCCGGCGTTGTTTTTGAGCCAGCCAGGACGGCTGGGGAGGGGGAGGCTTGTGGCTGCGCTCATAGGCGTCGCTCCAGTGGTATTGGGTGAGGCGCGTCTGGGGAGGAAGGGGGGGGGGAATAATTAATTCGTGAATTTGTGAATTTGTGAATGGTTAACGAAGGGCTGCCAGCCCCGTTAATCATTCACGAATTCAACAGTTCAGCAATTAATTATTGTCTTTTCTTCAGGCGCGCCTCTCTCATTCATTTCTGCCAAACAGGCCATTGGGCAAGATTAGCAAAATAATGACCATCAGCAGCACGGTGGATGCCGGCACTAACGGCGGC
>CAZDSN010000292.1:0-5608 GCA_964507675.1 uncultured Ardenticatenaceae bacterium
CTCATGCGTCCGTCAACAAAAAGTGGGAATTCGGTACTATGGATTCCTCAAGCCCCGGTCGTCCCCCCAAGTTGAACTTCTCCATAGAAGTTCAACTCCCAAAAAAAAGCCCTGCGCAAGGCAGGGCTTCTTCAAAGGGGGGCCAGATAAAAGGAGGAATGTCAGTTGCGTATGTAACAGTTGCCGATGTTATCAAAACCATCAGGAGAACATGTTTATTATTATAAGGCGCTGCCACACAGTTACAACAAACTCTGATACAATCAAAGTGTAATTTAGTTTACAGGTCGAGTATGGAAAAGCGCTGCCCTAACTGTCACCAACCTATGCTGCCCGAAGATACGGCCTGCTGGCAGTGTGGCTGGCAGGATGTGGCATTGAGAACCACGACCACAGCGGCAGCCTCACCGGTATCATTGCCGGCAGCCACGAGCACTTTGGCTGTGCCCGCCGGCGCGCTCTACGCCGCCTTTACGGTATTCCTGGTGGGGCTGGCCTTGATCTTGCTGCGCCAGTTGGGGCAGCAGCCGCTGGTCCAGGTGAGCGCAGGGGGACGATTGCTCCCTGGCTGGCAGCGCGTCACGACCTATCAGAAGACCCTGACGCTGGACTTGCCGCCCGGGTGGAATTGGGTGGATCAGGAGAACCCGCAGCAGGCAGTAGATGATGCGGCGCTGCTGGCGCAGCGCGCCGAACTGCTGGCGCTAACGTACCCGCTGGGGCGGCTGGACGCCAACGCCTCTATCCTGTTAGTGGCGGCCCCGGCAGCGGAAATGGGTCTGCCGGCGACGGTTACCCTGGTGGTTATTCGCAGCCCCATCCTCAGCCAGATAACGGCGGAGCAGGCGATCGTTACCGTGCAGCAGGCTGACGTGGACCTGGTGGACGCGCGCCAGTCGCCCAATTACGATAAAACACATACCAGCTTCTTGTTGGAAATGGAAACGGGGGCGAGTGGGCGGGTGCGCTGCCGGCAGCAGTTCTTCCACGGTGAAGCAGATAGTCTGCTGCTGGCTGTTTGCGGCTCCCCGGCGGAGTTTCGTCAGCATGCCCAGGAAGTGGAACAAATTTTGCCGACAGTGCAGCGGCTGCGGCCATGAAAATGATAGTGACAGTTTTTCACGCTTTACCTGTACACTTTTAGCTGTCTTGACTCGCTCCCATCCAGCCAGTACAATCCCCCCTATGTCGCAAGAAGCAAAATCACAAAGTATCAATTACGGTGGACAGGCAGTTATTGAAGGCGTCATGATGCGCGGCTCGAAGGGGCTGGCGGTATCGGCGCGCAATCCTCAGGGAGAAATCATCACCCACGTGGAGCCATTGAATCAGGCCATCTACGGCAGCAGGCTGGCCCGCCTGCCGTTTGCGCGTGGGCTGACTTTGCTGTGGGATGCCCTGGGGCTGGGCATTAAGGCCCTCATGTTTTCGGCGGAGGTGGCTTTCCCCGAAGAAGAGAAGAAAGACCCGACGCGCAAGGCGTTTGATGGCGCGGCGGAAGTGGGGACGGTGGCTTTGTCTCTGGTCTTTGCCATAGGGCTGTTCTTTATCCTGCCTGTTTTTCTGTCGAGCATTGTCGAGGGCTGGCTGCATTTGCAGGAATCCCGCGTGATCAGCAATTTCATTGAAGGGTTTATTCGGCTGCTGATTCTGGTGGGGTATATCTGGCTGATTGGCTGGATGCCGGATGTGCGGCGGCTGTATGGGTATCACGGCGCTGAACACAAAACAATCAACGCTTATGAGGCAAATGCGGCGCTCACACCTGAATCCGTGGCGCGTTTTCCATTGGAACATCCCCGCTGCGGCACGGCTTTTTTGTTGACGGTGGTGGTCGTTTCTATTTTGCTGTACAGTTTTTTCCCGCCGCTTAGTTTGCCGCTGCGCCTGGCGTCCCGGCTGCTGCTGCTGCCTGTAGTGGCGGGCATTGCTTATGAGTTCATTCGTTTCTCGGCCAAGCATCAAGATAATGTCCTCATTCGATTCATTACCAAACCTAATCTGGCCTTGCAGCGTTTGACCACTCGTGAACCAGACCCCTCCATGTTGGAGGTCGCTATCACGGCTTTCCAACATATGATGGCCTATGAAAGAGGCGAGGCTTATCCGGCGCCGGCGCTTGTGCTGGCGGAAACGCCGGAAAGCACGCCTCGTCAGGCCGTTCACATACAATAGAAGTAGCCGTTTGTCTGCTGCCTTAGTAGTTCACCCGTAGGCGGATGCGGACCAACGGTTTTCCTGGTAAACGTTTGCTATAACCTGGTAGTTGGGGTTCGTTGCCATCGCTGGAACAGCCTGGATGACAAAAGTCGTGACAACGATCTTGTTACGGGCTGGTTATCTGGCGTATGGTAGTTCGCGCAGATGGACCCTGATGTGGTCTGAGAGGTAAGAGGAACAGCATGTCAAGGGGTGAAAAGTATAATCAGGCGGGATTACAGTTTTATCAGGATTGGGAGTTGGAGAAGGCCATTGCCGCGTTCAAAAAGGCGGCAGCGGCTGAGCCGGATAACGCGGAATATCACCTGAATCTGGCGCGCGCCTTTGCGCGTTCTAGCAATTTTCACGAAGCGATTCAAACTTTGGGTGAGTATTTGCGTACGGAGACCGATGCTACCCTGTCCAGCCGGTATGAACGACTGTTTTCGTCGGCGCTGGATGAGGTGGAAAGCGCCCTGATTGAAGGGATGCGCCAACTGGGTCTGTCTATCCAGTATACGGGCAAGGCGATCCAGATGTGGTTGGAGTACCGGATCACCATTGGACGGCGGCCGCTGCGCGTGACGAAACCTGAATTGTGGTCCGCAGCCCTGGCTTATACCATCGTCAAGGTGAACTTCGTGCAGATCAATCTCAAAACCGTGGCGGACGCTTTTAATATAAGCGAACGGTCGTTGAAAGAACGGTTTAATGAGTTGGTGCAGGCGTTGGATTTGATGCCGGCAGATTACCGGTACTTTGTGGGCGATCAGAACCCGTTAGACAAGCTGGTGGAAGCGGCGCAGATCATGGAAGAACTGGATCAGCGTTTCATGGAAGATTGAGCCATTTGTTGGGGGCGGTGGTGACAAACTGCCGCGAGTACGTTCATACAGCAAGACGTAAAACGTAATGCGCTCCTGGTGACATTGGGCACTAGACGAAAAGCGCATTACGTTTTATTACTTTAACTGAGCAGGTGGTTGTTTTATCCCCTCCCTGGCGCTGATTTCTGCCTCCCCTGCGGGAGATGGTCAGGGTGGGGGTAAGTCGGACCTGTACCGTTCCCTATAACTATGTATTCTGGAGGATTCCTATAATGCGTAACAAAATCGCACTCTATGGCGCGGGCAATGTGGGGGCCACCACAGGGCACTGGCTGGCAGATAAAGAAATCGGCGACATCGTCATGTTTGACATTTTCGGCCAGACGGCTGCCGGCAAAGCCCTCGACTTGTATGAAGCAGGGCCAGCCATTGGCTTTGATTCCCGCATTACGGGCAGCAATGACGTCAGCATCATTGAAGGGTCTGATGTCATTGTGGTGACTGCGGGCGTGCCGCGGAAGAAGGATCCGGTCACGGGTAAGTTCCCCAGCCGGGATGAACTGGTCAAGATTAACCAGGACGTGATGGCCCAGGTATCGGAAAACATTAAGCAGTATGCGCCAGACAGCATTGTGATCATTGTCACCAATCCGCTGGACGCCATGTGCCATGTGGTCAAGCACGTGACGGGCTTTCCGCGGGAACGGGTGATTGGTCAGGCCGGGGCGCTGGACACGGCCCGTTATAAGACGTTCATCGCCATGGAACTGGGGGTGAGCGTGGAAGATGTGCATGGCATTGTGCTGGGCGGGCATGGGGATACGATGGTGCCTCTGCCGCGACATACGTCGGTTGCCGGCATTCCCGTCATGGAACTTATTTCTCAGGAAAAACTAGACGCCATTATTGATCGCACAGCCAAGGGCGGCGGCGAAATTGTGGGCCTGCTGGGTTACAGCGGCTACTATGCTCCGGCAGCCGGGGCCGCCATCATGGTGGAGTCCATTCTGAAGGACAAGAAGCGCGTTATTCCTTCTGCCGTTTACACTCAGGGCGAGTATGGCTACCATGATTTGTTCATTGGTTTGCCTGCCGTCTTGGGGCGGAAAGGGGTGGAGCGCATTCTGGATATGGAGCTGAACGAAAAAGAACGCGCCATGTTGGACTATTCCGCCGAGGCCGTGCGGGCGGTGGTGGAAGTGCTGGGCTACGAGTAAATAAATGGGGGTGTGGCGAGCAGGCGCGTAGGTTACGCGCTGCTCGCTGCCCCTGTTTTGTTTCAGGGAGCGGGGAGCCACCGCTTACCGGAAGTTGATCCATCCTGTCAGTCACAACTGAAATCAGTTATTGTCTTTTCTTTGCTACGTCTCAACTGATATGAAACACGCCCTCTGGCAATTGACTTTTTTGCGGATTGGGATTACTATTGGCTTGCATGGATAATCTAAAATAAAATTTAGGTTTGTAGAAAGTAGAGAGAGAAAAATGCCTGATCCAGGTTCGAGTTTATTGATTTTTGGGGTAATTGCCGGCATCTGTGCCTGGCTTTTCTGGCCGCAGCGGGGACAGTTCTGGCGCTGGCGGCAAATGCGCCACCTGACCACCCGCGTGCTGCATGAAGATGCCCTCAAACACATATACCGCTACCAACAACACCAGCGCTTTGCCACGATGAACAGTCTGGCCGGGGCGCTGCAGCTCAATGCTGACGCCGCCGCCAGTTTGCTGGGTGAGATGGTGTCGCACCAACTGGTGACGCTGGATGGGGACATGCTGCGCCTGACGCCGCGCGGCCAATCCTATGCGCTGCACATCATTCGCGCCCACCGGTTGTACGAGCGGTATCTGGCGGATGAGACCGGTTTTACTGAGCTAGAATGGCATGACCGGGCGGAGCAGCAGGAGCATTATCTGACGCCAGAGGAAACTGACGCGCTGGCGCTGCAATTGGGTAACCCCACGCATGACCCCCACGGCGATCCTATTCCCACGGCTAGCGGCGCGCTGACGCCGCATGGGGGTGTGCCGCTGACGGCGCTGGATGTGGAAATGCCGGCACGCATTGTCCACCTGGAGGATGAACCGGAAACCGTTTACGCGCAGTTGGTAGCCGAAGACATCCACCCGGGCATGGAAGTGCGCCTGCTGGAATCTACGCCGCAGCGCGTGCGCTTCTGGTGTGATGGCGATGAACATTTGTTGGCGCCTGTTGTGGCCGCAAACATCTCCGTGCAGCCGTTATCGCAGCCGTCCGCTGTAGACGGGCTGGCCGGCGAACGCCTCTCCAACTTACAGCCAGGGGAAAGCGCGGTGGTATTGGGGCTGACGCCCGCCTGCCGTGGCAACGAACGGCGGCGCTTTATGGACCTGGGCATTCTGCCCGGCACGGCTATCTATGCCGAAATGCGTAGCCCTGGCGGCGATCCTACGGCTTACCGCATTCGGGATACTCTTATCGCCCTGCGCCATGAGCAGGCGGACCGTATCCGCATTGCCCGCGCGGCTGCCTGAGGCCGGGGGGAATGGGAAATTTTTTGACACGAATTCCACGAATGACACGAATTTTCTGACCACTGACCACT
>CAZDSN010000293.1:0-5595 GCA_964507675.1 uncultured Ardenticatenaceae bacterium
GGTGTTCTCTGAATCAGTCATGCTTATCTGAATTGTAACACGTTACGCGGCAGGGCGTTATGTCTGGGCCGTACGGTCCAGGCGGCGTACAGCCAGCAGGAACAGGATAAGGGCAATGCCGGCATATAACCCCACGAACACCAGCGTCGGCGTCACCCGGCCAAAGGAACTGAGACCGTTCATCACGTTGACCAGACTGCCGATCACGTTTGTCATTGCCAGAAAACGTTCCCCATTGTACGGCAGTAGCCGGTAGTACGGCACATTGAACAAGTCGCCCAGGATCAGAAGCAGCGGCCCACCCGCTATAAAGAGCAGCACGGTACACAGGGTGAGCACGGTGGCCGCCAGGGTAGTGCGCATCAGGGTGGAGTAAAAAAGGCCCAATGTGGCAAAAGCGATAGCGCAAATCATAATAACAGCCTGTGTCAGCGCCAGGTCCGACAGCGTTACGCCGCCCAGCAGGAAGGCAATACTTTGCACCGGAACAGAGGCCAGGATCAGGAGCAAAATGTAAGCCAGGCCAGAAATCAACTTGCCCAACAACAGCGCTGGCGTGGACAACAATGTCGTGCGCAGCAGTTCAAACGTTTGCCGCTCTCTTTCGCCCGTGATAGCGCTGGTGGTGAAGATAGGGCCAACAAAGAGCACCAGAAATGCCTGCACAATCAAAACGGTGACAAAAATAGATTCGCCCGCCGCAGTCAGATTGGCGCTGCTGCCTGACCGCATGCGCCCATCGAGGCTTAAATAGACAAGTGTGACCAGGATGCTCATCAGCAACAAATAGATGGTCAGCACGGCGAATGCTCGCCGCCCGCGCATACGGCTGCGCAGTTCCTTGAACGCAATCGGGTTTTGCAGCCATAGGGCGACGGCGCGGTTGTCACGGGTCATGATGTTGCTGCACCTATATGATTCCGTTCGCACATGGTTATGCCCCATCAACCAGACTGCGGGCGCGGCGCATCAAGGCGACGCTGAGCGAAACGTTGAGGATCAGGTAAACCAGCGGCGGGCCAACCAGCGCCAGGACGTAGCTAAAGCTGCTCTGGTCGGTGAAGACGCCGGTTGTTGTTCCCCACAGCGGACTGTTGTTAAACAGATGAACGAACAGCAGCCCGCTGTAGCTGGCGGCCAGGGCCAGAGAAGTCGAACGGATGTAGGTGGAGAGGTACATGCCCAGAATGCCGGCAAACATGACCTCCACCCAGGGACGGAGCGCGCTGCTGGCCCCAACCAACAGGGCAACGCCTACCCGCAGCCCCGGTTCGGTTGTGCTGACAGTAGCAATCAGGGTGGAGATGAACAGAATGGTGCCTTGCAGCAGACTGACAGCCACCAGGGTGGGCCAGATGTGCAGCCGCGACATGGCCCCCAGGAATTTTGCCAGCACAATAGACAGATCGGTGTGTGGTGTGGTGCGAATGGTGTCCCAGGTGCCGGCATTTATCTCCAGACTGATGGCCGGCGCAGTTAAAGCGGGAGCCATAATCACGCCATACCAGGTGAGCACGTTCAGGATGATGCCGGGCAGACACAGCAGACAGGCCACAACGAACACTTCGTTCACCTGTGACATGAACAGCGGGTTCAACCAGGCCGTGCACGCACCTGTTAACAACGTTCCCAGCACGATAAAGGGAGAGAAGCGGGCCAGGTTGTTATAGTATGGGTTGGGCTTGCCCCACTCGCCTCGTTCACGGCGATAAATAGGATTCTGATCCAGTTCGCGCCACCAATGCCACGCCTGACGCAGGGCTGAGGACTGTTGAGGGGGCGCATCTACCTGTCTATTTACCACCTGCTTCATCTGCTCCCTGACCTATCTGCCAACCTGCCGGGCGGCTTGCCGCCATGCGGTTACTGCACTAACCCCTGGGTGACTTTCAGAAAAACGTCTTCCAGGTCGCCTTGTTCTTCGCCCAAATGAATGACGCGCACCCCGCTGCCGATCATTCCGGCCAGCAATTCGCTGAGCTGCTCGTCGTTGCCGGCAAAGTCAAAACGAATGGCATTGGGGGCAATGTCGGCCTCGGGGGCGATGAGGATAGACGTGACGTGCGGCGTTTGCAGCAGGCGCGCCTGCGCTGGTTCCAACTCGCCCAAAACTCGCAGTTCAAACAGACGATGAGGCCGAAGCTGCTGCTGCATTTGCTGCATATCGCCGTAGGCGATCAGGTGTCCTGCTTCCAGAATGGCGATGCTGGTGCAAATGTCGGACACTTCGGACAAAATGTGCGAAGAGAAGAAGATGGTCTTACCCATGTTCTTGAGTTCCCGCAGCAGTTCGCGCATCTCAATGCGGGCGCGCGGATCAAGCCCGCTGGCCGGCTCATCCAGAATAAGCACTTGTGGGTCGTGCGCCAGCGTGCGCGCCAGACACAGCCGCTGCTTCATGCCCCGGCTCAAGTTTTCCACAAAGTCATTTTTCTTGTGGTTCAAATCTACCAGGGTCAACAGATCGTCAATCATGCCGGCACGGGTTGCCCGTGGAATGTTATAGCAGGCGGCGAAGAAATCCAGGTATTCCCACACTTTCATGTCTTCGTAGACGCCAAAAAAGTCCGGCATATAGCCAATGACGCGACGCACAGCTTTGGGTTCCCTGGTAACGGAGTAGCCGGCTACGTGGGCTGTACCACTGCTAGGTTTGAGCAAAGTGGTCAGGATGCGCATGGTGGTGGTTTTGCCGGCGCCGTTCGGTCCAATAAACCCTACCACAGCCCCTTCTTCCACGTTCAACGTTAACTCTTTCAGGGCTGTTAACGCCCCATACCGCTTGGTCAGACCGTTGATTTCGATGATATTGGCCATAATGATCAGCGCACGCTAAGGTCCCATCCACCACTAAGTACACTGTTGCGTAACTTTGTTCCGCTTTCCAGAACCCGCTAAAGCGTCCATTCCGGAGTTGAGGTTTTAGCCGGTTCACTCCAGAGTTGAGGCTTTAGCCGGTTCACGGAACGTACTTGTGCAATCCTGTACTAAGGCAGAGCACCCGACAAAACGGGATAAATGCCGACAATGTGTAAGCTATTAAAGGGGTCATCGTGCTGCAGGCGAATGCGCACACGATTATTCAGACCCACGTAAGGGGCAAAATCAGGAATGGGGGTCGCGCCCCAGTGGATACCTGTCATCACAACCCAAATCTCCTGCTGCCAATCCCACAGGCGCACTTCAGGGGGGGCCAGACTGCTTTGCTCGGCAGATATCAGCAACAGCAGCTCCATATCACGCGCCGCTAACTCCTGGAACGCGGACCAGGGTTGGTATTCAAATTCCACCCAGCCAGTAGACAGGAATAAATCATCAGGCGTGGCCTGGTAGGTTCCGCTTTCGCCCAACAACTGCCACGACCACATAGCGCGCGGCGTGGTGACATTCTGGCTGGCGGCGACGTGCTCGGCCACTGGCAGTTCGATGAAATAAAGGGTCGTATTCTGCCGCTTTTGCCGGGAACGGTCGAGTGTAATCTCTATTTGGGAAGCGGTAGACCAGCCAATAAGGGTAGCTGTGTTTTGGGATGTGTTGGCCTCGCCAGGGCCATTGGTCGGGGCCAATGATTCCAGCAGTTGCCAGCGGGGGTACAGTTGCGGATTATCGTAGTAATCGGCTGTGCCCAGCAGCGCCGGGTAATTGCTGGCCAGAGGGGAACTGGTGGGCGCATAATAGATGCTGCGGCTGCCAGGGGGCGCGATGGCGGTGTTTGTTAGCGCCTGGGTCAGTTCAAATTTGAAGCTCTGGATGCTGCCTGGGGGCAGGTCGCCCAATGAAAAAATGGAGCTGCCAAACAGCAGGGAGGCTGTCTCCAGGGTAAACTCGCTGTTATTTTGCACTTGCAGAGTCAGTTCAGCCGTTTCGCCGGCAACATTCAATTCCACCGAGCCTGCCAGAGGGGGCATCTCGGCGTAGCTGGCGGCGATTAAGGTTTGCACATCGCTCACATCCACCCGCACGTCGCGCGCGGTGACTTCCTGGGCGCGTTCAATTGCATCCACGTTGCCCCCGCCGCTCAGATCGCCGGCCTGATTATCGAATGGGCGGAGGAGTGTTTCTGCCGGCAGGGTCAAATCGTAAGTGTCGCGCCGCGGTGAATACAAACCAATCAACGTCTGCACGCGCAGGCTGTCGCCGTTGATTTCCCCAAAGGCTATAGACATCTGGTTGATGATGGTGTCATTTCCCTTGATTTGAAAACCGGTCAAATAGGCCGCGCCACTGAAAAGGAGGATCAGAGCCGGAATAGTGACCCAGGCCAGTTCCATCCGCTTCCGCCGCTTCAAAAGCAGATAGTTAACCGGTCCAATAATCGCCACGTACACAAACAAGAAAAGCATAAGCTGGAGTACCGAAGGGAGGGTTAGCGAGGGTAAACTCTCCGCCGCGCTAACGGCGGCATAGCCGTTGCGCGGTCCCTGGCTCCAGGCGGGTATCGGCGGCACATAGTTGGCGATGTGGCTCCATAAGATGGGGCTGCCGTCCCAATCGGCCAGTGGAGCTAACTGCGGATCGAGCGCCAGAAAGTAGATGCTGCCGCGCCCACGTTCCTGGCGCGCCAACAGGGGCAGATTGTCTTGATGATAGATCAACTCGCCATTTTGCAAACTGCTGGCGGCAACGATATAAGGGCCGGCATCGCGGAAAGGGATTTGGACAGCCGCGCTTAATGCCGGCAGGTCTACCTCTGTGCGCACCTCGGTCACGGTTACGGGCAGCAGATCGGCCAGCGACGTGGCGGTTTGCTGCCAGCCCGGGCCGCCGGTGACCACCAACTGCCCGCCTGTATCTACCCAGCGCAGCATGGCGCTGCGCTGCGCTGGCGTCATTGGGCCGGTGTCCACGTCATTCAATATGAGCACGTCCAGTGCGCTCCAGGCGGCGGGCGTCTCCGGCAAATCTGGCAAATCGAGGACAGCCACGGCTGCGGCGCTGCGAGCGCCGCTGACTGAGTCCAGGAAGCCAAGCTCATCTGGCTGCGGGCTGATGATGCCATACAGCAAACTCTCCCTGTCCAGCCCACTAAGACGGTTAGATGTGGCGCTGGCTGTGGCCTGTCCGTCGCTGTCCAACAGAGTCACGCCGATGGCATCCGTCAGGTCTGACAGAAAAACGTAGGTGACAATGCGCTTGTTGGATTGGGAGGGCAGGCTGATGGGTGTGTCATAGCGCACATCGGTTCCCAGGGCGCTGCTGCCGGTAGTGATGCGTAGGGCGCCCTCAATGGAATTGCCAACATTGGCGGCGCTGATGTAAACTGGAACCCAATCGCCGCGTTTATACTGCCCATCAAACCCAGCGCTGACGCTCAGTGTGATATCATTTGCCTGCTGCAGCGCCGCGGCCGGGGCTGGTCTCATCCCCATGAAAGATAAGAACAGCAAAATGATGAGGCGCGTCGTTTTTCCAGGCAGTTTCTCAACAAACATGATGTTCTCTTTACGCTGTGCCGGGTGAATTGTCTCAATCATTCTCATAGTTGCTGGTCTCACCGCATCTCTGAATGGGGACCAGGTCGCCAACAGCAGGGCAGGTTGCTAAGTGACCGTCTAAGAATAACTTCCGTTTTTCACGGAACCCGGTCACTTGTCA
>CAZDSN010000294.1:0-5589 GCA_964507675.1 uncultured Ardenticatenaceae bacterium
TGCCCACAGTGGGGGTGTAGATGATGGGCATCATCTCTTCCAGGTTATCCATAACCACGCGGTAGAAGAGGGTTTCGTTCCGGTCTTCCAGGTCAATCATGTGCACGTATTTTTCCAGGTCGGTCGGCTTTTGGTGGAAATTCTCCAGGATGCGCGCCGCCTGCATTTCAATGGGAATGACGCGGGGAGGCAGCAAGCCGCGCAAACCTAACTGGTCGCGCTCCACTTCGGTAAAGGCTGTGCCTTGATTTAAGAGGGGGTTGTGTAACAGATCAACGCCGCGCGGCAGCTCGGCTGCCGTTAGCTCAGTAATGAGGGTCATGGGATTGCTCTCCGTATGTGTTATTCAATGCAATTGTAAGTGATTATAGGATGGGACGATAAATTGCAGAATACTTAAACGTCACCGATGGTGGGTGAGTTTTGTCAGGTATTTGCGAAAAACAATCACAGATTTCGCCGATTACCCAGACTGCTGTTTGCCCCCCCCTCATCCGCGCCCATCAGCGTCCCATTCCCGCGCCCATCAGCATCCTATCTTC
Organism: uncultured Ardenticatenaceae bacterium; assembly: GCA_964507675.1. GTDB lineage: Bacteria > Chloroflexota > Anaerolineae > Promineifilales > Promineifilaceae > JAGVTM01. The sequence goes on from CAZDSN010000294.1 coordinate 543, forward strand.
GAAGTGGAACCGCTCCCGTCCACCGTCACTCACTACCCACTGACCACTGACCACTGTCCACTGTCCACTACCCACTGCCCACTCTAAACAGCCAATCGGCGATATTCGCGGTTCCAGTAGACGAGGGGGGGCGCATCGGGGCGGGGGACGCCGCTGTCTATGACCTGACCGACGTAGATGTTGTGCGTGCCGGCAGCATAAGAAGCATAGACAGTACAATCCAACCAGGCAATGGCATTGGTCAAAATGGGCGCGCCTGTGACGCTGGTAATCCAATCGCCAGCCTCAAAACGCACGTCATCGGGCATCCAGGCGAAGCGGTTAGACAGGTCAGCCTGCTCTTCATGCAAAATGTTAACGGCAAAAACAGCGCCCGGCGTTTGCAGCAGCGGGAAAGCAGTGTGCTTATGGTCAATAGCCACCATAATCAAAGGGGGGGTGGGCGAAATGGAAGCAAAAGCGGACACGGTGAGGCCGTGAATGACGTCGCCGCACTTAATGGTGACGATAGTGACGCCAGAGGGAAAATGGCGCAGGGCGTCGCGGAAGTCGAAGGAATCTGCCGGCATAAGAAAAATACCTCAATAACTTTCTTGGCAGCAACACCGCCTGAATCATCGTTGGTGTCATCCCCGCCGCCGACGGGCCGACGCCAGACCTTATCGGCATTGGCGAGATAATCGCCGGGGGCAAGGCAAATCAGCGCGAATTAAAGTTGCAGCGCCCGCCGCACCACGGTAGCAATATCGCTCAAGTTGTGAATCAAATGAGACAACTGGGCATGCCCCTGCCCCACCAGAATGGTCGGCACCGGATTAAGCGTGTGCTGGCGATGTGTTTTGTCTTCTATGTTACCATGATCGCTGGTGATAATCACCAGACCCTGATCATTTGCCTCCGCCCAACCGTCCAAAATACCGCCAATGGCTCCATCCACCATCTCCAGGTGTTGTTTCGCTTCGGCCAGCGAACCGCGATGACCGCGGTGGTCGGTGGGCCAATGTTCAAAGAAGCAAAAGTGATACTGGTGAGCGATGTGGGCGATCCGTCGCCCGGCTTCGTTCAGGCTGAAGAGGGGCACGTCGTCGTAGCCCAGAAAATCATGCCACGCCTGCCCCGTAAAGTCAGGACTGACCGCCCGCCCGGCGCGCAGATCATCCACCGTCATCAAAGACAGACCCGCGCTAACGGCAGCCAGAGGGACGGCGGAGAGCAGACGCAGGCCGCTGTCAATGCCCGCAAAAAACCGCTCCGGGTAAGGCGTAATCAGCGCCGCCCGCCCGCCGGCGGCCACCACTTCCTGAAACAACGTACCTTCGGCAATAATCGCCGTAATCTGGCTGTCTGGTTTGGGGCCATAATGCTGGCCGATCAAGGCGCTCACATTGCGTCCGGTGAGGATGGTGGCCTGTCCGGTGGCGCTTTGCGGGCTGCGCGGCATATTCAAATTGGCGTCGGTAGGAACCAGGCTGGCGCGCGCCGTCGTCACCCGCCCCCTATCGGCCAGATACCAACCCTCCCCCAACAGCCCGGTTAAACGGGGCATATGAGCCGTCACAAATGGGTTTATCTCTGGATCAGGTCCGCCCATCCCCACCCCATCCATGAAGAAAAGCAAAACCGACCTGTCATTCATAGGTGGTCACGTTTCTGCCTGGCTTTGCATCAGGGCGTCCACCTGGGCGCGGACGGCGGCGGCGTCAATGCTACCCACCTGCCGCCACACTTCTTCCCCATCGGGTGTAAACAGAATAAAAGTAGGGGTGAACTGGAAATTGAAACGGGCGGCCAGTTCGCTGGAGCGGGGTTCGTTGATGTTCAGCCGCACCACTTCCACACTATCGCCCCACTCCGCCTGCAGGCTGTCCACGATAGGCTCAGCCCGCAGGCAGCCCACGCAGTAATTGGAGTAAATCTCCAGCAAAACGGGGCGGGTAGCCGGCTGCACCAGCAGCACTTCCACTTCTTCCGCCGGCCCGCTGGCTTCGCCGGGGCGCAGCAAGAAATATCCCCCAGCCAATAACAAGAGGATCAGAGCCGACACGGTCAGCCGCAGCGGCGTGCGTTTGTCCCGCAGCAGCAAAACAATGCCCAATACCACAGTGGGCACAACAAACAAGAGAAAAGAAAATTGATTCGCAATTTGTCTCATGATGAAATAGGTGGTGCAAGGCGCTGGCCGAACGGTTTTGGTCAGTTGGAACTCCTGTGGCCAGTGCCTCGCACCTGTACGGCTGATGATTACAAAACCACGCCCGTCGGGTCATGCCCCGCATCCAGGATAGCCTGCCGCACATTCACGCGGCTCAACAGAATCAGGCCCAGGATGAAAAAGATAATCAACGAGATGATGGCCGGGCGCTGCTGCCCTGTTATTTGTACAGCCAGACCAAACACAATGGGGCCAATCCAGGACGTGCCGCGCTCGCTGATCTCATAAAAGCCAAAATACTCCGACTCATGGTCGGGGGGGATCATTTGCGAGAAGAGGGAACGGCTGAGCGCCTGAGAACCGCCCAACACCAGAGCAATGACTACGCCCAGGATAAAAAGCTGTACCGTGTTGGTCAGGAAAGCAAAAGCGTAAATAACCACCCCCGACCACAGCGCCAGGCTAATCATAATAGCGCGTTTGGCTCCTATGCGCTGCGCTATATACCCAAAGAGAAGCGCGCCGCCAAAAGCGACGAACTGGATCATGAGCACCAGCAGCAAAATCGTCTGCGCTTCTACTCTCAGTTCATCCGCGGCATAGGCGGCGGCAACCACGATAACCGTCTGGATACCGTCGTTGTAAATGAGATAAGCAATCAGGTAGCGCAGCGTCACCGGGTATTTGCGGCGCATTTCGCTCAGGGTGCGCATAATTTGTTTGATGCCATGCGAAAAGAGGTTTTCGCCAGCGGGCAGTTCCCGCGCCGGGGCGCGCTGCACCAGCCGTCTTTGCGGGAAAAGGAAGGTGAAGACGAGCCACCAGACGCCCGCGCTTGCCAGACTGATGCGCACCGCCAGGCCCGTATCTTCCATCACCGACAACAACCCCAGATTCAACAGCAGCAGCAGCCCGCCGCCCAGATACCCAAAGGCAAAACCGCGCGAACTGACGGCGTCGCGCTGGTCTGGCGTAGTAATATCGGGCAGAAAAGCGTTGTAAAACACAATTGCCGCCCCAAAGGAAAGATTCGCCAAAATGAAAAGCAGGCTGCCCACCAGCACCGCCCCATTGGTATCAAAAATGGGCATTTCCGCCCGCACAAAGAACAGCAAGATAGTGGACAATGCCCCAGCATAGGCGAAAGCCATCATCATCTTCTTCTTCAAATGGGTGTAATCGGCCACCGTTCCCAACAACGGCAGGAACAAAACCTGTAATAAGACGGACAAAGAAACAGAAAACGGGAAGATGGCGGCGGGTTCAATGGTGATGCCCACCAAAACGAGCGGCTCGGCGCTGGCTTCAGCCAGCGCCAGGATGTACGGGCCAAGCAAAGCAGTGACGACGGTCGTACTAAAGGCCGAATTGGCCCAGTCGTACATCGTCCACCCCAAGATTTCACGCTTGTCATTCATAAACAAAATTCCTCCTGCAAAATTGTGAAGTTGCGGTATGAGGGTTGGATCTCATGCCTCGTGATGCGCCTGGCTCGTGCGGAACCCGCTGAAAACAAAAGTCGGTTGACAGTGGTCAGGTGAGTGCGCCACGGTCATAGACAGGATAGGATTGGCACGAAACGAAACTGGCAATAGCAAGCGCCGACGCAGCAGCCGGTCGCCTGACTACAGCGCCTGATTATACGCACACGCGCCGCTTTTAGCATGAAATCGGTGAAATTCCAGCAACTCTCATTTTAGTCGCTTGACCTGGAGATGAATCCCCTTGCCAGGGGTGAGGTCATAGAGGGTGAGGGGCGCGCTGCGTCCCTCGCCCTCAACCGAAAAGCCCCCTTCCCCTGGGGGAAGGGGGTTGGGGGATGGGGGCTTCCCAGCCATTCCCTTGCTTTTCTTGCTGGCCTTCGCGTCTTGGCGGTGAAATCACCGCTCACGGCTCCGGCGAGGGTTCAGGCAAAGGCAGGTTTTCGCGGGGGGCATACTGCTGGCGGCGGCACGGGTTGAAATCAGCGCCTAACACAACGCGGTAATCGTAAGGATAATCGTCGTCATCCTGGTTTAAGAGAAAGCCAGACTGTTCCTGGTCCAACACCCAGCTTAACAGCCAATCAAAAGAACCCTTAAACGAACTGGCGTAATAAGTGATTTCGGTCTGTTCCTGGGTATCGCCTTCCGCTGCGTTGAGAATAGGAATGAAGCCTTGCCAGGCCAGATTATCGGCGGCCAGCAAAGCCATGTCGGGGTTACCTGTGTGGTTGATCAATTCCACATAGATGGGAACGCGATTGGCGCCGTTTAGACTGGAGAGAGTGAACAGGCGCCGCACTGTGTCCCCGGCTGAAGCTCCATTAACCAGAAACACATCTTGCTGGAAGTCAGGGGGACGCCACACCAGCATATCATCAGGGCGAAGATGTAAATGTTGGATGCCATTTTGGCGAATGCCCGGGGCGGCGGCGGCCAACTGCAAGATACGGCCAATGTCCAGGTCGGTGCGGACTGTTTCCTGATAGGTAGCCCACAAGGTGGGCGCATCTTTAATCAGGTCCAGATCAACCCCTTTGTTCAACAGCGCCTGTAAAAGCTGCTGTTGGCGACGATTGCGGTCAAAGTCGCTGGTGGTCTTACGCGACCGCGCATACCAGAGCGCCAGGTCGCCATCCATGTGATACATCCCTTGCGCCAGGGTGAATTGCTCCCAGTTTTCCTCTACATTAACGTCCAGATCGGGGGACTTGAGCCGCCAGTCTGTGAGACTGCACCCCACGGCAATATCCACCCCTCCCAGCGCATCTACGACTTGTTTGAAGCCGGCAAAATCTATCTGGACGGTGTAGTGAATGGGGACGCCAAAGTTGTAGAGAATGGTGTCCTTCAACTGGCCAATAGGGCCGGTGGGGTAGCCGGTCATGGAGCCGCGAGACATGGCCTGGTTGAT
>CAZDSN010000295.1:0-5582 GCA_964507675.1 uncultured Ardenticatenaceae bacterium
CATTGAAGCGATGCAACCGAATTTCCATCTGACGCTGCATTTACGGGACCAACAGCCTGCCAGCCCGTATACTGTCCAGGTCATGGCTTATTATGTTCAACCTGGCGCAGCCAGGCAGATTGTAGACCAGCACACCGCCCAATTTTCTGTGCCATCCGACATGGACGGGGAGGATGCGTAAGATTTGTCTATCTTTAGGGGGGGCGCGGTTGCCGATCACATCTGCCGGCGCTGCCTCCCGAAAATGCCGGCATGGTTGATGCCCACTCGATAACAGAATGTCGGATCCAAACGCTTACCTGGGCCGCGTAATCGGCAAATACAAGATCATTGAGCTGCTGGGCCGCGGCGGGATGGCGGTTGTTTACAAAGCGTATCAAGAGGGGCTGGATCGCTACGTGGCGATCAAACTGATGCACAGCTTTTTGGCCGATGAGGGGGAGTTCCTGGAGCGGTTTAAGCGAGAAGCGCGGGCTATGGCCCTGCTGAAACACCCCCACATTGCCGATGTTTACGACTTCGACGTGGTAGACGATACCTACTACATCGTCATGGAGTTTGTGGGCGGTAGGTCGCTCAAGGAGGAAATCGAGCAGTTCCAGCAGCGCAATGAGCAAATGCCGCTCAGCCAGGCTGTGCGCATTATGTTGGAACTGATTGATGCGGTTTCCTATGCCCACGCCCGCGGCATGATCCATCGTGACATTAAGCCTGGCAACATTATGCTGCGCCCTGAGGGGGGGGCGGTGTTGACTGATTTTGGCATTGCCAAAATTATGGGTGGGGTATCTCATACCTTGACGGGCGCGATGGTGGGAACGCCTGCTTATATGGCCCCGGAGCAGGGGATGGGGCATCTGGGGGATGAGCGGAGCGATCTGTACTCCCTGGGTATCCTGTTTTTTCACCTGATTACCGGCCGGCTGCCGTTTGAGTCCAATACGCCGCTGGCTGTGGTCATGAAGCACGTGACGGAACCGCTGCCGCTGCCTATTTCGTTGAATCCTGATATTCCTGCCGGCATTCAAGATGTTATCCTGCGTGTGACCGCTAAAGACCCGCAGCAGCGGTATCAGACCGGGCACGAATTTGCGCAGGCTCTGCGCCAGGCGCTGTATGATGACGCTGCGGAACTGATAGCAGAACTGCCGCCCGATCTGCTGCGCGACGAACCGCCAGCCACGGTGAGCACGGTGGCGGCACAGACGCGCATTGGCAGCAGCGCGTACACCACGCCGCTGCCTACCCAGGCGGCGCAAATGGCTGAAGCGACTGTGGTACGCCCCCGCGCATCGCAGTCCCCTACGCCGCCGGCCAGGTCGCTGCGCCGTTATCGCTGGCTGGCTTTGACTTTGGCCAGCATCCTGGTGATTATTCTGGCGGCGGTGGCGGGCGCGTATGCCGTTAGCTGGCGCGCGCCCAGCCCGACTCCTCTCCCCATCGTGTTGGCCCCGGCCACCGATACACCTGCGCCAACAGGCACGGCTACTGCTACTGTTCCTACCCCAGATTTTGCCGGCACAGCCGTGGCTGCCATTGCCCTGACCGGAACAGCCCTGCCCACGGCCACTCCCGCCGTGCCAACGACTACACCTACCGCCAGCGCCACCCCTACGCAAACCACCACGCCGGATTTGACCGCTACGCATATAGCGAGTTGTGTTTTCGACCTGGAGATGATCAACTACTACACCTATGATAACCCTGCGGCCAGATCGGCGCCCACCGGGCTGCGTTTTCCGCTTAATTTTGAACTGCGGAACAGCGGCACGTGCGCCTGGCAGGCCGGCTGGCAGTTAACGGTGCAGGATGGGTCCGCCTTCCGGCGGGACGACCCCTTGATCCTGGAGGAGCCTGTGCCCCCATCCTCCCCGGCAACGCTGGCCGTTTCGCTGGTGGCGCCGGCAGATGCCGGCAATTACGACACCGTCTGGCAGCTTCGCCGCGATACCGGCGAACCGGTTGGCCCGCCCATGACCGTGACGTTGCGCATCTATGTGGCGGCTACCGCCACCCCTGCCGTTACCCTGGTGCCCAGTCTAACGCCCTCGCCCACCATCGAATCCGTGTCGGACATTGGCTTCAGCGTCTCCTTCGACTGGTGCGAATATGCCGGCGATGAATGGCGCTGTGAAGTGGTGATTGCCCCGTTTGGCGGCGTTGGCGCTCCCTATACTATTTGGGTGTTCGACGCCGACCAACCCGCTCGTTACTTCGGCGGCGATCAGTTTCATATTATTTCGGCCCGCCGCTGCGCTCCCTGGATTCACGAAATTCGGGTGCAGGACGAGGCCGGCTACTATCTGTCGCGCAATCTGGCCTTCGATCCTGTCACCAATCCTACGGTAGCGCCCCTCTTCCCCGGAGGCCAATGCTCGACATCATGAGGAACGAAATTTTTTGCCACGAATTTCACGAATGGCACGAATTTTCTGACCACCGTCCACTCGCCACTCACCACTATTTACGAAGGAGGCAACATGCTTAAAAGAGTTTTATTTGTATTGGTCTTGGTCGCCGGGTTGACTTTGTTCATCCGCCAGGAGAGCCAGGCTAACCCTGATCCGATTGTCAGCCAGCGCCCCGCTTACGTGGCCGGCGAGGTTTTGCTTAAGTTCAATGAAGGAGTCACCGCCACAGCCATCGGTTCATTCCATCAGACCTACCAGACACAGGTGTTACACCGTTTTCAGTTCACGGATGTGTATCATCTGCAACTGCCGGCATCTATGACCGTTCCCCAGGCGCTGTCTACATTGGGTCGCGACGCCCGCGTTCAATATGTGGAACCCAATCGTTACAATTACCTGGATGCCACGACCGTTATCCCCAACGATGCCTTGTTCACTGACCTTTGGGCTATGAACAACACCGGCCAGACAGGCGGCACGCCGGACGCGGACATTGACGCTGTGGAAGCGTGGGATATTAACACAGGCAGCAGCGACGTGGTCATTGCCGTGATTGACTCTGGCCTGGACATGGGCCATGAGGACATCGCCGCCAATGTGTGGACCAATCCGGGCGAAATTCCGGGCAACGGCATTGATGACGACAATAATGGATATATTGACGACGTACACGGATGGGACTTCTCCGACGATGACAATGACCCCGCCCCCGCTGGCGGCGGTTGCCTGGGACATGGCACGCACACTGCCGGCACGGTCGGGGCTGTAGGCAACAACGGCGTTGGCGTGACTGGCGTTAATTGGAACGTGAAACTGATGCCCATCAAGGCGTTTGAGCCGATCCTCATCATCTTATGCGCCGCTTCTGACGCCGACTTGATGGAATCCATTGAATACCAGACGGTGATGGGGGTGCGCATTTCCAATAACAGTTGGGGCGGCAGCACGCCCAGCCAGGCGATGCAGGACGCGATCCTGGCTACCCGCTCCGTGTTTGTGGTTGCTGCCGGCAACAGCGGCAACGACCAGGAAGTGACCCCTTCCTATCCATCCGCTTATCCGCTGGCGAACATCATCTCCGTGGCCGCTACCACGGATACGGACGCCCTGGCGGGCTTCTCCGACTACGGCATTGTTTCCGTAGACCTGGGTGCGCCCGGCGTGGGTATCCGCAGCACCCTGCCCAACGGTAACTACGGCAACCTGTTTGGCACTTCGATGGCTGCTCCCCACGTGGCCGGCGCGGCTGGCTTGCTGCTGTCGCAGTACCCGGACCTGACCAACAATGAGGTGAAATGGTGCCTCATGGCCGGCACGGATGCCACCGGGCTGCCCGTAGTGACAGGCGGTCGCCTCAACGTCTATAAGTCGCTGCAGCGGTGTGGCATGCCCATGGCCATGTCCATGGAACTGACGCCTGTCAGTCCCACCGAGCTGGCGCCGGGCGATACGCTGTCGTTTGATCTAACTGTGAGTAACACCACCGCTAGCTCCGTCAGCGGCAACGTGCGGCTGTACTTTGAGTTTGCCCAGGGACAGATCGTCACGTTTGTGAATGCCAATATCACGCTGAATGCCGGGCAGTCGTTCATGCGTAACATCGCTTTCCAACTGCCGCTTACCGTCCAACCAGGCACGATCTTCTCCATCTTTGGCGCGGCCAGCACGCCCGCCAGTTTTGATGAAGCACGCATTGACTATACCATCGTGCCATAGAGTCCCCCGCGGAGGCGCAGAGAACGCGGAGGTCAGTTTTTTCTCTGCGATCTCCGCGTCTGCGCGTGAAACCTCCAGGAGTGTTTTGTGTATCGTGAATTGAGCCGCCCCCTGCTGCAAGTCGAGGCCATTCTGAGCGATTTCCTGCTGCGGGGTGGTCTGACGCCATTGGGGGAACTGCCAAACTTCCTCAACGACCGCCGTCGCGGCGTTTTTACATTTGAGGCGTGTGAACTGCTGCCGTTGGCGCCGGAACGGCAGGTCAAGGGTATCAAACAAGAGGTGCTGACGATTAATCGCGGCCAGCTTGTCACGCTGTCCCTGCTAGACGAAGCCCAGGCCGCCGCGGAACGGCTGCTCAAAGCCAGCCGCCCGGTCGTCTTCTATACGGCTCAATTCGCTATACAGGGGCTGCTGCACGTCAACGTAGACGTCCGCGACACGGATTTAATGGAGGACAGCCGCGACTTCTACCCGGTGAGCCAGGCGACGTTGTTTCCGCTGCGTCCTATCGCTCAGCCCATCACGCGACAGGTCCCGCTGTTGATGCTGCAGCGGGCGCAGGTGCAGGCGTACCATTTACGCCGCTAACGGCCAGGGGGTAGGGTGCTGGAAAGATTGTATTTAGTCGTTTGCGGGGCTGTCACGGCGTACCGTGTCCCCGCTTTGATTGCCAGTTTGCTTCCCCTGACGCGCCAGCTTCTGACACTGCCCACGCCAGACTCTAGCCGCCTTATCAGCCTGCGCGACCTGGCCCGCATTGAACGGAACCGGGTCGTTACCAGTTACTTTGCGACGGAAATGCTGCCGCGCCCAGCAGTGGGGGCGGTGCTGGTGGCGCCTTGTACTTTCAACACCCTGCACAAGCTGGCGGCGGGCATGGCCGACAACCTGCCGCTTTCGTTGACGCAGGAAGCCATTGGGCGCGGCTGGCCTGTCGTTGTTGCTCCTTCGCTCAATGAAGGCCTGTGGGCGCACCCGCAAACGCCGCCCGCGCTGGCCCGTTTACAGGAATGGGGCGTGTCGCTGGCGCTGCCATCCGCCGCCGACGAATACACCCTGGCCCCCGACGCGCAAATCCTGGCTGCCCTGCATGCGCGTTTGGGTGGGGGGAATGCCGGCATCTGACCCTCCGCCTCAGCAAATCCTATCACGTGTGGCGCATTCCTTTTCGCCCTGGACAACTCGGGTTCTTTTATCCTTTGCATAGCAGGCGGGACGCAATGTGCTAGAATAAGGGCAGTGCCAGTCCAAGGCCCGTTTCACCCAATCTGGCCGGGAGTTGGATTCAGTTTGCCAATGCGGGTAGCAATGGGCTTAGCTAACTTCACACACAGGAGGCGTGTCATGTCTAATCCCACAGGGTATGCTGCTCGTTTGGAGATTGATTATCCGGAGAAACTAGTAGTGCAACCGACAAGATTTGCCGAATGAACCAAATGGTGGCATCCTTTT
>CAZDSN010000296.1:0-5581 GCA_964507675.1 uncultured Ardenticatenaceae bacterium
GATAAACTGGTGGTTGCCCCGCCAGGCAAGTCGTACACCGCCGAGCAGATTCGGGCCTTGACTGAGTTTCAGGAACGCTTTTTCACGTCGGCAATCTACCGTCGCCCGGACTGAAGGCGGCAAAATTTGTTGCCAATGATTCTGCGGCTTGTTATAATCAACCCACTTCGCCACCCTAGCTCAATGGCAGAGCATACGCTTCGTAAGCGTGAGGTTAAGAGTTCAAGTCTCTTGGGTGGCTTCTGGAGATAGAAAGGCTTGCATCGGGTCAGATGCGGGCCTTTTTTATTTTGGTGGGGCGCGTTTCAAACCCGTCCCTACCAGAAAAAACACCAATTTGAAAAATTCGTGGCATTGGGGGAGAAAAATAAAAAGAAAAGGGGATAGTATAATATGGCTCCATATTCCCGTTCGCGGGCTTAATTAAGCCTTCCCGGCTGGCCAACCGGGGAGGCTTATATTTTTTTTCATCCCCTAATCACAGTTTGGATATAATGGTGACACTGGCGGCATGAGAGAGGCGCAGGAATGAGGCGCGCCAGTGGAAACAAGTATGAACGAATCCCCTCCGATTGTTTTTGGCGTGGCTGGCGGCACGGCTTCAGGTAAAACCACCATTGCTCGCTCGATTCTGGCAGCCATCGGCGCTGACCATATTGCTTACTTGCCCCATGACGCCTACTATCGCGACATGCCGCACCTGTCCCTAGCGGAACGCATTCAACAAAATTACGACCACCCGGATTCATTGGAAACGGAACTGCTTATCCAGCATGTGCAGCAGCTCATGCGCTGGCAGCCGGTGCGCATTCCTGTTTATGACTTCGCGCAATATTGCCGCGCAGAGCAGACTGTGCTGGTGGAGCCAGCCCCCGTTATCTTAATAGACGGCATTTTGATTTTTACGAACAAAGAGCTGCGGCAGTTGATGGACGTGAAGATTTACGTAGACACAGATGCTGACGTTCGCTTTATTCGCCGCATGAAGCGGGACATGGAAGAAAGGGGGCGTTCGCTGGACTCCGTCGTCAGCCAATATTTACACGAAGTGCGGCTGATGCATCTGGAATTTGTGGAACCAAGCAAGCGATACGCCGACGTCATTATCCCCGAAGGGGGACTAAACCGGGTGGCGACGGATATGGTGGTGTCGCGCCTGCAGGCGCTGCTGCAAACGCGGCAAAGGAAGGGATGAAGATTTTTGCCACGAATTTCACGAATGGCACGAATCTTCTGACCACTGCGCCAATCAGCGCCTTACTTCTGTATTAATCAGCATCCTGTTTTCGAAGGAGCGATGGGTTTCATGTCTCAAGAAGGAGTTCGTATTCATCCGACGGCTGAGGTGTCGCTGCAGGCGCAGATTGGGGCGGGCACGCAAATCTGGCACCAGGCGCAAGTGCGGGAGCGGGCGGTGATTGGGCGGAATTGCATTTTGGGCAAGGGCGTCTACGTGGATTTTGACGTCACGCTGGGGGATAACTGTAAGCTGCAAAATGGGGTGTACGTTTACCATCCCGCCACAGTAGAAAACGGCGTGTTTTTTGGGCCGGGGGTGATTGTGACCAATGACAAACGCCCGCGCGCGGTCAATCCCGATATGACATTGAAAACGGATGCCGATTGGGAAGCATCGCCAGTGTGGGTCGGGCAGGGGGCGTCTATTGGCGCGGGAGCGATTTTGCTGCCAGGGGTGCGCGTAGGGCAGTGGGCAATGGTCGGGGCAGGGGCGGTGGTGACGCGGGATGTGCCTGACTATGGTCTGGCGGTGGGCAATCCGGCGCGCCTGATCGGGTTCGTTTGCCCTTGCGGCGCGCGCCTGACGCAGCAGGGCGAGAATTATGTTTGCGTCGCTTGCGGGGTGGATGTGGTAATTGCCAGGGACGGTGGATGAAAATGGAGCGCCGGCGGGCAGCCGGCAGGGACAAACTAACAGTTTGTCCTACATGTCTCCGCGTGAAACTGTTTTCGAAGGATGCGCCACGATAGATGAATGTCGGGCAGGGGGGCCCAACCCACATGACCCGCTCCCACTGGCTTACCAGGGAGTAGGCGCGCGGTCGCGGAAGTATTGCCCGGTGGGGCCGTTGTCGGGCAGCAGGGCCAGCCAGACGACGGTATCTGCGCCCTCGGCTACGGAACGGGACGCGCCGCGACCGCCCATGTCGGTGCGCACCCAACCAGGACACATGGCATTGACCAGAATACCCGTGCCTCTCAATTCATCAGCCAGAATGCGGGTGTGCAGGTTCAGCGCAATTTTGGAAAGGCGATAGGCCGGATAGCTGGGGCCGAGGTCGCCTAATTCGCCAATGCCGCTGGAGACGTTGACGATACGGCCATGTCTGCTCTGCTTGAGTAAGGGAACCAACGCCTGGCACAACATCAGCGGGCCAAAGGCATTCACTTCCATTGTGCGGCGTATCACGCCTATATCCACCGTGAGCAGGCTGTGGCGGTCGTCTATGAAGATGCCGGCATTGTTCACCAAAATGTGCAGCCGGCCATACGTTTCCTGCACAAACGCCGCCAGTCGGGTAATGCTCCCCCCATCCGTTACGTCCAGGGGGTGAAAGGCCACGTCCAACCCGTCGCCCGCCAGCTTTTGCTGCGCCGCCTGTCCCTTGACCTTATCGCGGCTGGTGAGGATGACGTGAACGTCCTGCTGCGCCAGTTGCCGGCAAATCTCCAGCCCAATACCCCGATTAGCCCCTGTGACCACAGCGATTTTCTGCTTCCCTGTTTTCTCGTCCATGTAGAAATGGTAACGACTAAGCCTCTCTGGAATTTCACCGCTAAGACGCCGGGGTTCCCTGCTTTTTCTTGGCGCTCTTGGCGTCTTAGCGGTAAGTAGATACTGGAAATGAATGAGGGCGGGCTGCCAGCCCGCCCTACTGGTTTACGGACCGACAATGACCGTGTCGTTGCCGCTGCGACCAAACACTTCCGGCGTGTACATCTCTTCCGCTTTGGCTGGCGGAACCACAAACGTACCTGGCGTGGTAGCGCGCGCCACGTAGCTGTACTCATAAACGCCATCCCATAGCAGCGAGGTGAACGCTTCCGCGCGGTAGTCGCGCAGGTTTTGGTGTTCGTACCAGGGCCCCCACCACCACCAATACGGCGTTGGCTTCTGGTCGGCGTTCGGCGGCACGCTGGACACAGCCAGGGCGGGGTTGACAATCTCCAGACCTGCCGGCAGCGGATCCACCAGCGCCACGTGATAGCGGCGATTAGCAGCTACCATTGTGATGCGCACCCGCACCCGCGCCCCGGCGCGAATATGCCACACGCCATCTGCATCCCGGGTCACGTCTTCGGGATTGTCCACCGCTTCATACTCCCGCAGCACCGTGAAACCCATGTCCAGTGGTTCCAGCGTCAGGTCGGTGGGTGCGTAAGTCAACCCCAGGCGGTAGTAAAGGCGGCCCGTGCCTTCTTTGTTTAGAATCAGGTCGCGCGGTCCGTCCAGGTCTGCCAGATAGCTCATGGGGATGTCGGTCTCGTGTCGCTCGGTGGTGCGGCCGGCGTAGGTGTGGCTGCCGGCATACTGCCCACCCAACCAGATTTGCGCCACAAAGTCAGGCGTTTCCGCTTCAAACGTATTGAAGTAATTGTCCAGCGCCAGCAGCACGAATACGTTTTCTTGCGTGTTGTTCCAGCGGCCACGGTCGCGGTGGGCCAGCAGTCCATTGACTACCTTCGGGATCAGGTCGCTGGCCGGGTCGGCGGCGATCAGAGCGTCCAGGATGACGGCGTCGGTGCGCCGGTTGGAGTGCAGCATCAGGTATTCATCTTCGCCATAGGACGTGGTGAAGTTAGCGGCGCTGGCCGTTTCCACCGCCCGGTTCTGGATGTGGCGGGCCATCTCCGCCACCTGTGCCGTTGCCCCAGGGTCGTCTAGCAGGATTTGCCACAGCCAGGCTACCGCCTCCAGCGGCAAATTCTCCAGGCCGGCCTCGTCATAAAGCTGGCGGGCCTTGATCGTATCTGTGTCTGCTAACAGATGGCGCACATAGAGGGCGTAGGCGCTCAAGCCCCAGCGGATTTGCTGCCCGTACCACTCCGGGTAATGCTGCTCTATGTTGCGCAAGTAAGATTGGGCGTTGTCCAGCAGAGATGCCGGCACGTCAAACCCCTTCGCCTGCGCCCGCGCCAGGGCATGCGTCACATGAACCGAGTAAAACGGGATAGACTCTCGTCCACGCTCCCAGATAGGGAAGCCGCCATCGCTGTTTTGCAGCCCGGCCAGCCTGTCAATATCCCGCAGCACCGCCGCTTCCATTTCGCTGGGCGCGGGCAGACCTTCGGCAGCAAATGCGGTGAGGACATCCCGCAGCGCTGCTACGCCCAAAATGCGCGAAGCCAACTGCTCCGAGCATTCATACGGGTAGCTGGTCAGGTACAGCACGGCGTCGGTGAGAGCTTGCAGCGCCGTGGAAGAGGTCTGGATCTCCAGACCGCCAAACTGCGGATAAAGGTCGTCAGGAATGGCCACAGGTTGGGCCACTGCGCCTTCGTCCAGTACGCCATAGGCGGCAAACGCTTCCAAAGTGGCCGGCGTGTAGACGGGGAACTCCCCGCTGGCGGCGTCCGCGTAGACGCCGGCAACAGCGGCAGCCTGGAAGCGTACGGTTCCAGCCAACTGCGTGGCGGCGGCGAAGCGCACTTCCACCCGATCATTGGCCGGAACGGTGACGCGCATGCCGCTGTCAGCGGTCAACTCCAGGTTCGTCGCCCGCAGCGCCACGTCTACAGTCAGCGGTTCATCCGTCTGGTTTTGCAGCACGATGGGGAACTCGAACTGGTCGCCAAAGTTGAGGAAGCGGGGCGCAGAGGGGCGCACCATCAGCGGCAGGCGGGCGGTCAGGCTGGATTCGCCCAGACCAAACTGCTGTCCCCCCACCACGGCTACGGCCATGACGCGGTAGCGGGTGAGGTTGTCAGGCAGTTTCACCGTTACTTGCGCCCGCCCATTGGCGTCGGTGGTTACCGCTGGCGCAAAAACAGCCAGCGGATCAAAGTTGGTGCGAATCTGGATGGGCTGCCCATCTGCGCCCGCCGCGCTTTCGTCCCTGTCGCTGGCCATGGGCGCTGCTGCCGGCAGAGCCATTTCCCCTTCTTCCACGGCCATTTCCATGACCACGCGCGTGGCTTCAACCGTTACGCCATCTTTGGCCACGGCCCGGTTCATCTGGTCAGCCAGAGCAGCCGGGTTTGCCAGCAAGATGGCGGCGCGGCTGTAGCTGCTGTCTACCAGACTGGGACGCTGCGTGTAGAAGATGGACAGCGGATCGCGCATCTGGTAGTTGGTCAGGGCCAGAATGGCTTCGTCTACCACCACCAGAGCCACTTCGGCATTGGCTGCTGGCTGGCCGTCGGCGCTGGTCACTTGCAGATCAATGGTTGTTTCTGCGCCGGGAGCCAGGGCGGATTCCTGGGGAGTGACCGTCAGGGCGAGGGTGCGGCTGGTAGGCGGAATGTTCAGGGTGAGGCTGCCGCTGGCGAAAGCGGGGCGGGTCGGCAGGTCGGGTAGGGTATTGCCGGCATCGTCCAGCCGTTCCGCTTCGCCCGCCACATC
>CAZDSN010000297.1:0-5579 GCA_964507675.1 uncultured Ardenticatenaceae bacterium
GGCAGCAGCGTTTCGGGATCGTGACGGCCATAATTAGCCATATCAATATGGGCGTCGGCAAAGTGGAGCAGGCGGATTGTTTTTTTCGATGGGGACATGGTTTACTTTTCTACAGCCACTTGATAATAATTCAGAGTCGAAAGCCCCGAAGCGCGCACGATCATCAAATAGTAGCGACCTGCCGGCAAATTGTCCAGCGGCACGTACTCATTCAAATTCCCCACGTTATTCCCAACCCCTACCAACACCTTATCCGCGTTATAAATCAGCACGTCATAGTTGCTGATGATTTCAATATTCTCCAGGCGCACCACCACCCTGGCGGTTTGCTCAAGCTGAAAAGTATACATGTCAAAAAAGTCGGTGGGATAGCGGAAGCGGTTGGATAAATATTGGTTAAAGGGCAGACCAATAGCCAGGGCAAAGGTGTTGTCAAGTTCCGCCTCATCCGGGCCGGAAGGGGTGATGGGGAAGTAATACTGGTTGGTGGCGGGGAAGGCGTGGGGAACAAGCATCTTAGTCACGACGGGCACGATTTCATCTCCTGTAGCTGTGTTGTGGTGTCCGCCCACCGCCCATAGTTCCCCTTCCCAGAAGCCGCCTAACGCCCAGGCGCGCGCCGGGCTGCGCAGGTCATAGCTACCGTCCAGGGTGGTCCAGACGTTGGTGGTTGGGTCGTATACTTCCACATCGGGCACAGAAACGCCCAGGGCGTCGGTGCCGCCAAACACATACCAGCGACCGTCTGCGCCCACGGCGCTGCCGGCATTGTAACGAGGATAGGTCATGTTACCCGTCAACTCCCATCCGCCCGTGAGCGTGTTATAACATTCGCCATTGACCAGCACAATCGGATTGCCATCCTCGTCCGCGCCGACGCCGCCGGCCACGCAAATTCTATTGCCCACCTGCGCCGCCGTGTGTGCATAGCGGGGCACGTTCAGCGAATCCCGCTCTTGCCAGCTATTGGGGGGTTGGAAGGAGAACATCTCCCCATGCGGCTCGGCTCCTACCTTAAAAGCGGAACCCGTCACGCCGCCGATAACGTAGTAAACGCCAAATGGCGCATATCCCACGGCTGCCACGTAGGCGAACGCCTGCCCATCAGGCCACGGCGCGGGGGGGAGGTCGTCCGACCAGGCGTTCGTGCTGATGTTGTAGGCCCAATGCGTGCCATCGAAAAGCTCATCATCCCCCACGTAGCCTGAAGGGACATAGATTTTGCCGCCCAGGTAGGCGGCGCTGGTGTTGGAATAGCCATACCCATCCGAGCCTAAGAGCGGCGCCAGATCGGTCCAGGTTTGGTCACTTAGATTGTATCGCTGCACGCGGGGAGTGCGCGTCGGGTTGCCGCTGACAATCGTCTGGCCGCCGATCAGGTATAAATCGTCGTTGACCTGCGCCATAGCATAGCGGCTGCGCGGCAGAGCCATCAATTCTTGCTGCTGCCAGCGATAGTTGGGCAAAATAAATTCGGCGCGCAGGTTCAGTTTGCGCGTGCCGCTGGCCCCAAACTGCCAGTCGGCAATTTCCACAAAATACGTCTGCCCGCGCGTCACCTGGAACTGCACGCGGGAGAGGAAGCCGTTGGTGTCGTCGTTGCAGGCGACCGTAGCCGTAAAGTTGAAACAATCTGTGCCGGCATGAACCGCCAACACGGTGTCATAATTCTCCAGATAATTGGCATTGGGTTCCGCCTCCAACAACACGTAACCGCTGTCCGGGGCTGTGAACTGGTACCATACCGTGCGATACCCCTTATCTCCACGGGGACCGGGAGGCGTGCCATTGGTGCAGGCCAATACCGGGTCCGTATCTTCTTCGACCGCGCCGTTTACTATCGTCTGCCCCCCATCCGGGAACTTCAACGTCGGCGCAGCGGTGCATAACTCGGACGCGGGCGAGGCCAAGGGGGATAGCGGCAGAGCGGGTGGGGACACAGGCGTGAGTTCGATAGGCTGCCACAATCCGCTCACCATATGCTGTACTGGCGTGACCAGTATGGCTGGCTTATCCTCCTCCTGGGGCGGTGACGCCGCCAGAACCACGGTAGAAGTAACGGCCAATACAATGAAGATAAGTAACAGAAAATGGCGGCGCATATCCTCTCCTGGATAATGTGGCCGTTGCTTGAGCCGGTCGAAGACGACTCAGCCAACGCGCCTACTAGGCACATGTAGAACAAACTGTTAGTTTGTCCGCGCAAACTGTCAGTTTGCGCTACAGACGAAAATGGATGGCTGTGACAGACTCAGCCATCGCTTCGGAAAATGCGCTACAAAATGGCATCGGCGCTGTCCAGTTGGGTAAGTGCCGTCAAGAGGCGGCGGCCAGCAGGCTGCATAGCTGTGATGTTCTGGCGTGAATATCCGGCTGATTTTACAGGCACAGCCAGCGAATGGCTAACAGGCTGTCAGGGATGATCGGTAATGTCTGTAAATATTAAGTCACTGTTCAGAAACCTTTGGCATGACCCTCATAAAATGCTCATAAAGTTTCCATTGCTCAATAGTTGCCAATGTGATAAATTTTCCGTTAGTTAAGTATTTTTATGAGTTTGATGCGAATGGCTGAAACAAAACAACTTCCCCAGGTCTTAAATGAGTGGGCGGCGCTGTTTATGCACCGCTCGATGCAGGAATTCACCCACCTGATGCAAGAGACTGGCCTGTCCATGGCCCAACTCAGCACGCTGATGCGTCTATCACATGGCGGCGCCTGCGGCGTATCCCACCTGGGTGACCGGCTTGGCGTTACGGCTGCCGCCGCCAGCAAAATGATTGAACGGCTGGTGCAGCAGGGCTTGCTGGCGCGTGAGGAAGACCTGGCAGACCGCCGCGTTAGAAACGTGACCATAACGCCTGCCGGCGCAGCCATTGTGCAGCAAGCCATTGCCGCCCGCCAGGCGTGGCTGGCCGACCTGACCAATCTGCTCCAACCTGAGGAGCAGGTCATCATTATTGACGCTCTGACAAAGCTCACCGAAGCCGGCAGGCGGCTGCCTGAACGCTCCGCCATTACCCCCACGCAAGGAGAAAATTTGTGACCAGAAAACGTCCTTCGAGAACAGCGCCGCGCGGGTCCGCGCCCGGCGCTGGCGCGTCTCGCGCCGGCGCGAGACGCGCCCCGCAGCGTGGTTCCCTCAAACGCGCCCTGCAATACCTGCGGCGCTATCGGATGCAGGCTGTTCTGCCATATCTCTTCCTCGTCATTGCCACGGCAGCCCAATTGGCAGTTCCCCGCCTGCTGCGCAACATGATTGACGCCGTGACGCGCGGCATTGTAGCCAACAACATTGTGCCGCGTTTGGAGGAGATTCCGGCTGGCATTCTCTCTCAAATTCTGGAAGCGCTGAACACCACCCGCGACCAACTGCTTTACGATTTTAACAATGCCGAACGCCTGATTATCAGCGCCAGTATTGCCGTTTTTGTCTTTGCCATTCTGCGCGGCATCTTCTCCTTCCTGCAAGTATTCATGGGCGAACGCAACTCACAAAGCGTTGCCTTTGACATGCGCAACGAGCTATTCGCCAGGATTCAACAGCTTTCTTTCTCCTATCACGACCAGATGCAAACCGGGCAGCTTATGATCCGGGCCACCGACGACGTAGAAAAGGTACGCCTCTTTCTTGGCCAGGGTTTACTGTTTGCGGTGCAGGCGGTCATTATTCTGGTGGGAACCTTGATTATCCTCTTCACTACCAACGCTCGTCTGACGCTGGTGGTATTGCCCGTGCTGCCGCTGGCTATGATCCTGTTTATGGTTTTTGGCGGCATCAGCCAGCCGCTGTTTCGGGAAGTGCAGAACCGTTTTTCCAACTTAAACACGATTTTGCAGGAGAACCTTGCCGGCATCAAAGTCATCAAGGCATTCGCCCGCGAAAAACGCGAGCAGGCTACCTTCCGCCGTTCTGCCGAGCAGTTGATGCAGCAGCAAATTACCGTCTCCAAAGTGTTCATGTTCCTTTTCCCGGCCATTTTCCTGGTAGCGAGCCTGGGCCAGGCGGCCATGCTCTACTTCGGCGGCAAACAGATGATTGCCCTTACCCTGACACTGGGTCAATGGCAGGAGTTTAGTCTCTATCTGGTCTATTTATTCTTGCCGCTGGGGCAGTTAGGCCTGATTATCACCCAGCTTTCCCAGGCGGCGGCCTCTGCCAGCCGCATTTTTGAAATCCTGGACGCGCAAAGCGACGTCTCTAATAAGCCAGACGCCGCTGTGCTGCCACCCGTCACCGGTCACGTGACCTTCGAGAATGTTACTTTCCGTTACTTCAGCAGCGGTGAACCCGTGCTGCAAAACGTTAGTTTTGTGGCCCAGCCTGGCCAGACAATCGCCTTATTGGGGGCCACTGGCTCTGGCAAGACCACCATTATCAACCTGCTGCCCCGCTTCTATGATCCCAGTGAAGGGCGTATTTTAATAGATGGGTACGACTTGCGGGACGTGACGTTGGAATCGCTGCGATCGCAAATCGGTATTGTGCTGCAAGAAACGAACCTGTTCAGCGGCACGATCCGCGACAATATCGCTTTTGGCCGTTCGGATGCTACCCTGGCGCAGGTTACGGCAGCGGCGCAGGCAGCGGCGGCGCACGACTTCATCATGTCCTTCCCTGCCGGGTATGACACGCCGGTGGGAGAGCGGGGCGCGACCCTCAGCGGCGGGCAGAAGCAGCGCATTGCCATTGCCCGCGCCCTGCTGCTCGATCCCCATATTCTCATTCTGGATGACTCCACCAGCAGCGTTGACCTGGCCACAGAATATCTGATCCAGCAGTCGCTGGACAGGTTGATGGAAGGGCGTACCAGCTTTGTCATTGCCCAACGCATCAGCACTGTGATCAATGCTGATTTGATCCTGGTGCTGGACAAGGGGACCATTGTGGCTGCGGGCAATCACGAAAAACTGCTGGAAGAGAGCGCTATCTACGCTGAAATTTACAATTCGCAGCTAATGACCGACGCGCTGCCGGAAGAAGAGCCGTTGCCGGTTGTTGGTTGACGGTCATGAGCCGCCGCCAGCCATGAATAACCCATCACTGGCGAAGGAGAGGAACTATGTTTGGTGGAAATGACGGCCTGCGCCGTCTCATGAGCACAGAAAATGTCAAGCCGGTTAATACGGGCCGGACATTGGCCCGGTTTGGCAGCTATTTCAAATCTTATTGGGCCTGGTTGCTGTTGATTGGTTTCTTTGTCATCATCACAACATGGATGCAGGTAATCAGCCCAGAACTGATTGGGCAAACGGTAGACTGTTTCTTGACGCCTGCGGCTGCCGAATCATTTGGTAGCTTTCCTGGCGCGCCAGGTGCGGATGCGGCTCCGGCCAGTAACTGCTGGATTGCGCCGCAGGCCGGCACGACCGTGGCGCAGCAATTCCAGAACATCTTCCGCCCGCGCCAATACGCCGAGAATCAAATGCTGGCGAATATGACTGGCGACCAACGGCTTGGCGGCCTTTTTAATATCATCCTGATTATCGTTGGTCTGTATGTAGGTTCGGCTGTCCTGACCGGGCTGACCTTCTTCCTGATGAGTTGGGTGGGGCAGCACGTCCTGACGGAATTGCGC
>CAZDSN010000298.1:0-5564 GCA_964507675.1 uncultured Ardenticatenaceae bacterium
CTGTTGACGACAGCATCGAGAGTGGTCAGGTCTGTGACCAGGCGAATGGCGTCTGTCTCATCGGCCAGACGGTGGTAATAGTCAAGCTGAGCCATGCCTTTGCGATGGGCATCGTAGGCGTTCTCATAGGTAGTAGGTTCGTGGTAGATAAACTTCATGGGGGAGTTGATGGGCATAACAAAAATGCTGGCCAGCGCTAACCCCACACCGGCCTGGATCAGGTCGGGGAGGGCGATGGTGGCGATGCCGTTAGGCGAAGGCGCACCGGCTTCCTGCTGCCGGAGTTCAGCCACAGTGCGGCGAAAATCGCGCTCAAATTTGAGGGCGTTATAGGCGATGTCCAGGTGACCATCCACGATAAAAAGCGGCGGCGCGGCGGCAGACTGCTGCGCCAGGGCAGCCACCTCTGCCTGCAGTTGTTCGCGCATGGCCGGCGGCAGATCGTTCCAAGGGGCGTTGAGGATAGCCCCCTGGATAGCGTAGACCAGGTTTAGACTGACGTTGTAGCCCAGTTCCTTGAGTTGGCGGTATGCTTCGATAGGGCCAATGGTTTCCAGTTGGGCCAGGGTATGAATGCCGATTTCGTTGAGCCATCGTTCGGTTTGGTGGCCGATGTTGTGTAGTTCGGAGAGGGGGATGCTATTGCTCATGGGGCTAATCCTTGCAGGCCTTTGACGATGAGGCCAGAGATGCGGGCATTGAGGCGGCGGGGCAGGAAGCGCGGCAGGAAAACGAGCAGGCGGTTGGCGCTGCCAGGGACGACGACGCTGGCCTGACCCAGGTCGTTGAGGGTTTCGCGGACGACGGCGGTGGGAGACATGGGCAGAATGGGGCCAATGCCGGCATTTTCATGAAACTCGGTGCGCGTGTGGCCGGGGGCCACGGTGAGGACGTCTACGCCGTAAGGTTTCATTTCGGCGGCCAACCCTTCGCCGAGGAAGAGATTGAAGGCTTTCGTGCCGGCATAATTGGTCCAATTTGGCGTCGGCACAAAACCCACAATAGAGGACACAAAAATGAGACCGCCGCGCCGCCGCTGCCGCATCAATCCGCCATAATGGTGGCTGAGGATTAGGGGCGCGCGGCAGTTCAGATGCAGCATCTCAATCTGCCGCGCCAGCGGCAGTTCCGTCAGTTCACCCGTCAGGCTGAAGCCGGCATTGTTCACCAGCAGGCCAATTTCCAGGTGCGCCGTGGCTGGCGCCAACGTGGGCAAAAAATCATCCTGCGCCAGGTCCAGCCCCACCACCACGGTTTGCACCGCGTGCTCATCTGTCAGCTCTTCCGCCAGATCGTGAAGCCGCTCCTTGCGCCGCGCCACCAGCGCCAGATTCAGGCCCTGCTGCGCCAACTGCCGCGCAAATTCCGCGCCCAGCCCTGCCGACGCGCCCGTCACTAAGGCCCAGGGGCCATATTTGCTCGCAAATGAAGACATCAAACCTTACCCCGTCGAGACTGGCGCAGTCTCTAAGACTGCGCCAGTCTGCGCAGCGCCGCCAGATTGACCACATTCATGTCAATCTCGCGCCCGTCCTCTCCCTTTTCGGTGGGATTTGTCTCCAGGTGGGCGGCGTGGTTGGCCCAGCGCGGGTCGTTGACAAAGTTGGCAAAACCTTCCAGGCCAATTTGCCCCTGACCAATGTGCGCATGGCGATCTTTGTTCTCGCCCAGGGCATGTTGGCTATCGTTAAAGTGGAAGCATTTGATCTGGCCCAGCCCAATAAGGCGGTCAAAGGCGGTCATCGTGGCCGCATAAGCGTCTGGCGTGCGGATGTCATAGCCAGCGGAAAAGACGTGGCAGGTATCGAAACAGATACCCAACCGGTTGTGCGGGCCGCTCTTTTCCAGCAGATAGGCCAACTGCTCAAACTTGCTGCCCAGGTTCGTCCCCTGCCCGGCCATCGTTTCCAGACAAATAATTGTCCGGCGCTGCTCTGTTTCCACCAGCAGCCGTTTGAGGGCGGTCACAATGGCGTCCAGCCCTGTTTTTTCATCGCTGCTCATGTGGGAGCCAGGGTGAAAAGTGAGGAACGGCAGCCCAAAGGCATCGGCGCGTTCGACTTCATCCTTTAAGGACTGATAGGATTTTTCCCACAAATCAGGGTCGGGAGAAGCCACGTTGATCAGGTAACTGGCATGGACGGCAACGGGGTAGATATGGCTGTATTCAGCCTGCGCCTGCTGGAAAGCAGCCACATCTTCGTCGCTGATGGGTTTGGCTTTCCATTGACGGTTGCTCTTGGTGAAAATGAGCATGGAATCGCAGCCGGCCTCGTGGCCGCGGGCAAAGGCTGTATACGCGCCGCCGGCCGTACTCATGTGTGCGCCTAATCGCATGAAAACCTCCTCAAGAAGATTGGTCCAGTCTGGCAGACTGGACCAATCTACACGAAACGTTGTCAGCGTTCGTAAGCTTCGGGCATTTCGCTGCCGAAGTAGCCGACATGGTGGAAGCCTTCGACGGTGTAAACGCCGTCGCCAGCCAGCCGCCAGATCGGTTTACCACCCAGATCAACAATGAACTCGCCCTCGATGCGTCCCGTTGGTTCGTCGTCAAGGGTGTACAATGTCTTGCCCCGCAAGTAGGCGAAAACTTCGCCTTTGGCATCAATGAGAGCGCGCATGGGTTACCTCCCTCATCTGTGTCGGGAGAAACCAGGTTTTTGAGAAAAACCTGGTTTCTAGCCTGGTTTGAGTTAAGGGGCTGTAATCACATAGTCAGCCTGGAGAATGCCAGCAGCGTTGCGCAGCATCACCGTGTCGCCCACCTGCCAGATAGCCTGTTCCAGCCCCCAATACAAGTCGGTGGAGTTGTCCTGGCCTGTCTCCGTGTGGACGCTGATGCCCGTGCTCAGGTCTTCGCCTCCGCCAAACAAGGTTATCTGGCCAAAAGTGTAAACGTGACCTTCCTGGTCAGAAAGCGTCCAGCCCTGCAGGGCGACCGCCTGGCTGCCTGTGTTGCGAATAAAGACAGCTTCGGCCGGCAGGCTGCCCGGATTCACCACGCCGGCAATCATCACGTTAACGTCCCCCTGCACAAACTCAGCCGTCACGGTGGGCAGGATAGCCTGGGTGGGCGACACGTCTGTGGCTGCTGGCGGCGTGTCTGTCGGCGGGGTCAATCCACCAACAGGGATAATCAACGACTGGCCCACATTGATAATGTTAGGGTTGGTCAACCCATTAGCCATCATAATGTCTTCCAGGGGGACGTCAAACTCGGTGGCAATTTTGCCCAGCGTGTCGCCTGCCGCGACGACGTAGACGGGTGGCGCATCAGGGTCGGGCGTAGCGGTGGCGGCTTCGGCGGGGTTATTGTTCACGGTTGCCGGCAGCACTGGCGCAAAGGGTGTGACAGCGGTGGGGACAGCCGCCGCGGTGGTTTCTGCCGGAGTCTGCCGTTTTTCCCACCAGGCGAGAATGGCCAGCATGATTACCGTGGATACCACAATGTTGATCAGGATAAAGGGCAACATGCGACGTAGTGACATAGGATTCTCCACTTAGATTGTACACCATTCGGCGCTGGCGCGAAACGTGGGGAGTTGTTTGGAAAAGCGATAGGGATAGGGCAAAATGGTACAGGGTACGGCGACTACCCACTCTTTGCCCGGCAGAAGGCGGGCGTGGTGGGGAATTTTTGCGAAGAAAGGAAGGTGGAATTTATGGAGCGTTCACTGAAGGTCTTATTTATTAGCGCCGAAGTGGCGCCTTTTGCCAAACGAGGCGGGTTGGGCGACGTGGCCGGGGCGCTGCCCAAGGCGCTGCGGGCGTTGGGGCATGATGTGCGGGTGGTGATGCCGGCATACGCCAACATCGAAGCCGGCTATCCAGGCGTCAACGGCACAGACATCATCCTGCAAGTGCCCACCGGCAGCGGGCCTGTGCGCGCGGGCGTCTTTGCCGGGGCGCTGCCAGGCAGCGACGTGCCCGTTTACTTCATTGCCGAACGCAACCTGTTCAACCGTCCTGAAGTGTACGGCTACTGGGACGACCCTTACCGCTTTGCCTTCCTCAGCCGCGCCGCGCTCGACCTGGCTGCCGCGCTCAACTGGCGGCCCGACCTGCTGCACGCCCACGACTGGCACGCCGCCCCCGCCGTGACCTGGCTGGCCACCTCCGGACAGGCTCATGATTTCTTTCGCGGCATTCCCTCTCTGTTCACCATCCACAACCTGGCACATCAAGGGTTGACCAGTTGGAACATTTTCGACTATCTGGGCATCCGAACGCATTCGCTGCTGGAAGAGCGGTACGGCGAAGTGAACTTTATAGCGCGCGGCATCTACCACGCCACGCAGATCAACACCGTCAGCCCCTCCTATGCCCGCGAAATTATGTCGCGGGAAGGCGGCGCCAACATGGAAGGGCTGCTGCGCCACCGCCAGCGGGATTTGCACGGCATCCTCAACGGCATTGACGCGGATGTGTGGAATCCAGCCACAGACAAGCATCTTTCGTTCCCCTATGACCAGCACGACCTGACCGGAAAAGCCAACGACAAGCGCGCCTTGCAGCGTCTGCTGGGGCTGCCAGAACGGGATGATGTACCCCTGTTGGGGATGGTTTCACGCCTGGATTACCAGAAAGGGCTGGACATTCTGGGCGAAGCGCTGCATTTGCTGCTCAACGGCATGGCGGGCGAGGCGCAGTTTGTGGTGTTGGGCACAGGCGCATCCGAGTATGAAGACATGTTCCGCCACCTGGCGCACTATCACAAGGAGAAAATGACGGCGGTGCTGGCTTATAGTGGGGGATTGGCGCCGCAGATTTATGCCGGCAGCGATATGTTCCTCATGCCCTCCCGTTTTGAACCGTGCGGCCTGGGGCAGATGATCGCCATGCGCTACGGCAGCGTGCCCATTGTGCGAGCCACAGGCGGTCTGGCGGATACGGTCAGCGAAGGGCATACGGGCTTTCTCTTTTACCCTATGGACAGCTATGCCCTCTGGCAAGCCATCCAGCGCGCCATGCACATTTACTACCATGACAAAGCAAGCTGGCGGCAAATGCAGATTAACGGCATGAGCGCCGACTTCTCCTGGACGCGCTTCGCCCAGAGCTACCAGCAGCTTTATGAGTGGACCACCCGATAAAAACGGAGCGTAAAATGAGTAAACTTTACCTATCACTGGCGCTGCACAACCACCAACCGGTGGGCAATTTTGCCTGGGTATTTGAAGAAGCGTACCAGAAGGCTTACCTGCCCATGTTGGAAGCGCTGGAGCGGCATCCGGGCGTGCGCCTGGCTGTGCATAACACGGGCCCCCTGCTGGACTGGCTACTGCCAGCCCATCCCGAATATGTGGCGCGGCTGGCGGCGCTGGCGGCGGCGGGGCAGGTGGAAATCATGACGGGCGGCTATTACGAACCCATCCTGGTGTCGCTGCCCGATCATGACAAGCTCAGCCAACTACGCAAGCTGACAGAGGCGGTCAAGACGCATTTTGGCTATGAGGCCACCGGCGCATGGCTGGCGGAGCGGGTGTGGGAACCCCATTTAGCCAAACCGCTGCATGAAGCGGGGGTGCAGTTTATTGTGGTGGATGATACGCATTTAAGGT